>NZ_JAXOFN010000005.1:0-250484 GCF_034420155.1 Massilia luteola | reverse complement strand
TCCTCACATCAAATCCTTCAGCGAGCGCTTGCTCGCTAAAGGCAAGTCCAAGATGGCCGTGATAGGTGCCTGCATGCGCAAGCTGGCCCACCTGTGCTTTGGTGTTGTGCACTCAGGCAGGCCATATGACCCGAATTACGCCATGTGAGGCTTGACGCGCAAGACGGTATCTACGGCGCTGGAGCGGAGGGCTCCGTTTCGCGCGCGTCGCGCACGAGCAGCGTCTGCGTCGGAAAGGCGAACTCGATGCCGAGGGCCGCGAACCGGTCCATGATCTGCAGGTAGATCTCCTGCTGGATGTCCGCGTAGCGGACGAAATCCGCCGTCTCCACCCAGTACACGACGTCGAAATTCAGCGACGACGCGGCCATGCCGCTGAAATGCGCGCGGTCGAACGTCACCGGCTCCTGTGCCTTGACGATCTCGGTCAGCATGGCAGGGATCAGGCGCAGCTTCGCCGTCGGCGTGTCGTAGGTGACGCCCACCGTGAACGCGGCCCGGCGCCGGGTCATGCGCGTCATGTTCTGCAGCCGGCTCTTGAGCAGGTCCGCATTCGAGAACACCAGCTGCTCGCCGCCCAGGCTGCGCAGCCGGGTCGTCTTGAGGCCCACGTATTCCACGGTGCCCAGGAATTTGTCGACGATGATGAAGTCGCCGATCACGAATGGCTTGTCGAGCACGATCGACAGCGACGCGAACAGGTCGCCGAGAATGTTCTGGACGGCCAGTGCCACCGCGATACCGCCGATACCCAGCGAGGCGACGAGGGTGGTGATATTGACGCCGAGATTGTCCAGCACCATCAGCAGCAGCACGGCCCACAGCACCGTCCGCGCGATGAAGCCGACCGCGGCCGCCGACGTGGCGCGGGCCGGATCGCCGGCGCGGTTCTGGTAATAATCCGTCAGCCAGGCGCGCAGCGCGCGGTTGCCCCACAGTGCGGCCTGGATCAGGCCGGTGACGATGGCGACGCGCGTCGCGAACAGGTGCACCGCGGGCGGCAGCGTCAGCGCCTTGCTGCCGGCAAACAGTCCCATGATGACGATGGCCAGCAACCGGGTGCCGTCGAGCGCCTCGACGGCGATGTCGTCGAGGCGGGTCTCGGTGCGCGCGGCCAGCGTCCGCATATGGTGTACGCCCACCTTCTTGGCGATGTACAGGGCCAGCGCGACCCCGGCCGCGATGCCGAGGGCCGTCAGCCAGGCCAGCGTCGTGTTGTTGAAGAACACCAGGTTCATCCGATCATCCTTTCCTT
This sequence comes from Massilia luteola, assembly GCF_034420155.1. NCBI lineage: Bacteria > Pseudomonadati > Pseudomonadota > Betaproteobacteria > Burkholderiales > Oxalobacteraceae > Massilia > Massilia luteola. The sequence goes on along the minus strand of NZ_JAXOFN010000005.1, from coordinate 249,229 downwards.
GTCCTTGACGGGCGCTATTGTAAGGGTACGGTGCAGCGCACAAGTTTTTTCGGATGGGTATTGCGCTTTGCCAAAACATGCTCGTATAATGCGGCTCCCCGGGCGGTTAGTTCAGCTGGTTAGAATACTTGGTCGACATCCAAGGGGTCGCAGGTTCGAATCCTGCACCGCCCACCAGAATTCCTCCATATCGCAGGCCTTGAGCCTGTAGAGAAAAGATGCAGTGGTATCTTTTCTGTGCCGTTCAGCCTGAACGGATTCTCTGATCTCCAAGACACTAGCGTAAAACGCAACAGGCCGCGTCAGCTTCGCATTATCCTGTTGCGTCTATCCGTGGCGCGCGCTATACTAGCCGGCTTCGGTATGGGCCTATCTTTTTTTGGTCCATGCGTTTTTAGAGGAAGTTTCACGACTTCCGATAGTCAACTACCCCCGCCCAATCGCAGGTGGGAATGGAGAAAAAATGAGCCTGGGCCTTCTCGGTCGCAAGGTTGGCATGATGCGCATCTTCACGGACGACGGCGATTCGATTCCCGTTACCGTGCTGGACGTGTCGAACAACCGTGTTGCGCAAATCAAAAACCCTGAAACTGATGGCTATGCCGCAGTTCAGGTCGTCTTCGGTCAACGTCGCGCTTCCCGCGTGAACAAGGCCGCTGCCGGTCACTACGCCAAAGCCGGCGTCGAAGCTGGCACGATGCTGAAGGAATTCCGCGTCGAAGCCGCTCAAGCCGCTGGTTTCAAGGCTGGCGACGCAGTCAATGTCTCGATGTTCGAAGTGGGCCAGAAAATCGACGTGCAAGGCACCTCGATCGGTAAGGGCTACGCCGGTACCATCAAGCGCCACAACTTCGCGTCGGGTCGCGCCACCCACGGTAACTCGCGTTCGCACAACGTGCCGGGTTCCATCGGTATGGCACAGGATCCGGGCCGCGTGTTCCCTGGTAAGCGCATGACCGGTCACATGGGTGATGTCACTGTCACCACCCAGAACCTGGAAATCGCCCGTATCGACGCCGAGCGTCAACTGCTGCTGGTTAAGGGTGCCGTTCCTGGCGCCAAGAACGGTCAAGTGATCGTCAAGCCGGCAGTCAAGGTCAAAGCCAAGAAAGGAGCATAAGCGATGGAACTCAAGCTCCTGAATGAGCAAGGTCAAGCTGGCGCCGCAGTCAACGCCGCCGACACCGTGTTCGGCCGTGATTACAACGAAGCCCTGATCCACCAGATCGTGGTCGCCTACGCCGCCAACGCGCGCAGCGGCAACCGCAAGCAGAAGGATCGTGAAGAAGTCTCCCACACGACCAAGAAGCCCTGGCGTCAAAAAGGTACGGGCCGCGCTCGTGCCGGTATGTCGTCGTCGCCGCTGTGGCGTGGCGGTGGTCGCATCTTCCCGAACTCGCCGGACGAGAACTTCTCGCACAAGGTCAACAAGAAGATGCATCGCGCAGGTATCTGCTCGATCTTCTCGCAGCTGGCCCGCGAAGACCGCCTGAGCGTCATCGAGAACCTGACCGTCGAAGCACCGAAGACCAAGCTGCTGTCGCAAAAGCTGCAGGGCATGGGTCTGGACTCGGTCCTGGTGATCACCGACACCATCGATGAAAACCTGCTGCTGGCATCGCGCAACCTGCCGAACGTGCTGGTTGTCGAGCCGAAGCATGCCGACCCGATGTCGCTGGTGTTCTACAAGAAAGTCCTGGTCACCAAAGCTGCTCTGGCCAAGATCGAGGAGATGTACGCATGAGCGCCGCAATCAAATTCAGCGAAGAGCGCCTGATGAAGGTGCTGCTGGCTCCGGTCATTTCCGAAAAGGCGACCTTCGTCGCGGAAAAGAACGAACAGATCGTGTTCAAGGTCCTGCCGGACGCGACCAAGCCGGAAATCAAAGCCGCCGTCGAACTGCTGTTCAAGGTCGAAGTGGAATCGGTCCAGACCGTGAACCGCGAAGGCAAGCAGAAGCGTTCGGGCCGTTTCACCGGTCGTCGCAACCACACCAAGCGCGCTTTCGTGGCCCTGAAGCCGGGTCAGGAAATTAATTTTGTCGAGGAGGCTAAATAATGGCACTCGTTAAGATGAAGCCAACCTCCCCAGGCCGCCGCGGCATGGTGAAGGTTGTGAATGCCGACCTGTACAAGGGTCGTCCGTTCGCAGCCCTGGTTGAGAAGAAATCGAAGACCGCTGGCCGTAACAACAACGGTCACATCACCACCCGTCACATCGGCGGTGGTCACAAGCACCACTACCGCGTGGTCGACTTCAAGCGCAACAAGGACGGTATTCCGGCCAAGGTCGAGCGCATTGAATATGACCCGAACCGCAGCGCGCACATCGCTCTGGTGTGCTACGCCGACGGTCACCGCGCGTACATCATCGCCACCAAGGGCATGGCCGTGGGCGATAACGTCATGAACGGCTCGGAAGCGCCGATCAAGTCGGGTAACTGCCTGCCGATCCGCAACATTCCGGTCGGTACCACCATGCACTGCGTCGAAATGCTGCCGGGTAAGGGTGCTCAGATGGCCCGTACCGCAGGCGCCGGCGTGGTCCTGATGGCCCGTGAAGGCACCTACGCTCAGGTTCGCCTGCGCTCGGGTGAAGTGCGCCGCGTGCACATCGAGTGCCGCGCGACGGTTGGCGAAGTCGGCAACGGCGAGCACAACCTGCGCAAGATCGGTAAAGCCGGTGCAATGCGCTGGCGTGGCGTCCGCCCGACCGTTCGCGGTGTGGTGATGAACCCGATCGACCACCCGCACGGTGGTGGTGAGGGTCGTACGGCTGCCGGTCGTCATCCGGTGTCGCCATGGGGCCAGCAGACGAAGGGCAAGAAGACGCGTTCGAACAAGCGCACGTCGTCGATGATCGTCTCGCGCCGCGGCAAGAAATAAGGATAAGACATGACTCGTTCATTGAAAAAAGGGCCGTTCATTGACGCCCACCTGGTGAAAAAAGTCGAGACCGCGCAAGCGAACAAAGACAAAAAGCCGGTCAAAACCTGGTCGCGCCGCTCGACGATCACCCCGGACTTCATCGGTCTGACGATCGCCGTCCACAACGGCAAAGTGCACGTGCCGGTGTACGTGTCCGAGAACATGGTGGGTCACAAGCTGGGCGAATTCGCCCTGACCCGCACGTTCAAGGGCCACGCCGCTGACAAGAAGGCGAAGAAATAATGGAAACTAAAGCTATCCTCAAAGGCGTCCGCCTGTCGGAACAGAAAGGCCGCCTCGTCGCCGATCTGATCCGCGGCAAGAAAGTCGACGCCGCGCTGAACATCCTGCAGTTCAGCCCGAAGAAAGGCGCGACCATCATCAAGAAAGTGCTGGAGTCCGCAATCGCGAACGCCGAGCACAACGATGGTGCCGACATCGACGAACTGAAGGTCGTTCAGATCTATGTCGAAAAGGGCCCGATCCTGAAGCGCTTTACGGCACGTGCCAAAGGCCGCGGTGATCGCATTTCGAAACAATCCTGTCACATCTTCGTGACTGTCGGTAACTAAGGAGTCACACGATGGGTCAGAAAATCCACCCAACCGGCTTCCGCCTGGCGGTCACCCGTAACTGGGCATCGCGCTGGTACGCTGGCAACGGCAATTTTGCCGACATGCTGAAGGAAGACCTGGAAGCCCGCGCTTTCCTGAAGAAGAAACTGAAGAACGCCTCCGTCGGCCGCATCGTCATCGAGCGTCCGGCCAAGAACGCGCGCTTCACGATCTATTCGTCGCGTCCGGGCGTGGTCATCGGCAAGAAAGGCGAAGACATCGAAGTTCTGAAGTCGTCGCTGACCAAGATCATGGGCGTGCCGGTGCACGTCAATATCGAAGAGATCCGCAAGCCGGAAATCGACTCGCAGCTGATCGCCGATTCGATCGCCCAGCAGCTCGAAAAGCGTATCATGTTCCGCCGCGCCATGAAGCGCGCGATGCAGAACGCGATGCGTCTGGGCGCCGTCGGCATCAAGATCATGTCGTCGGGCCGTCTGAACGGCATCGAGATCGCACGTACCGAATGGTACCGCGAAGGTCGTGTGCCCCTGCACACCCTGCGCGCCGACATCGACTACGGCACCAGCGAAGCCTCGACCACGTACGGCATCATCGGCGTGAAAGTCTGGGTTTACAAGGGCGACCGTTCGCCGACCGGCGAAGCACCGGTGATCGACGTTCCGGCCGACGAGAAAAAGCCGCGCGGTCCGCGTCGTGACGACGGCAAACCGGCCGGCCGTGGCCGCCCGGGCGCCAAGCCAGGTACCGCACCAGCAGGCCGCCGCGCTGCCAAGCCGGCTGCTGAGAAAGCAGGAGAATAAGCATGCTGCAGCCATCCCGCAGAAAGTATCGTAAAGAGCAGAAAGGCCGTAACACCGGCATTTCGCACACCCGCGGCACCGCGGTCTCGTTCGGCGAGTTCGGCCTGAAGGCAGTTGCCCGCGGCCGTATCACCGCACGCCAGATCGAAGCTGCACGTCGTGCCATGACCCGTCACATCAAGCGTGGCGGCCGTATCTGGATCCGTATCTTCCCGGACAAGCCGATTTCGAACAAGCCGGCTGAAGTTCGTATGGGTAACGGTAAGGGTAACCCGGAGTACTACGTGGCCGAGATCCAGCCGGGCAAGGTCCTGTACGAAATGGACGGTGTCGCCGAAGAACTGGCGCGCGAAGCATTCCGCCTGGCTGCCGCCAAACTGCCGCTGGCGACGACGTTTGTCGTGCGTCAAGTCGGCCAATAACAGGAGTTAAGAATGAAAGCAACGGAACTCCGCGGCAAGGACCAGGCAGCTCTGCAGCAAGAGCTGAATGAGCTGCTGAAGGCACAGTTCGGCCTGCGCATGCAAATCGCAACGCAGCAACTGACGAATACCGCCCAGCTCAAGAAGGTGCGCCGCGATATCGCGCGTGTCAAAACCGTGATGACCCAGAAGGAAGCCAAATGAACGACACCACTAAAACGGCGCTGAAGCGTACGCTGGTCGGCAAAGTCGTGTCCGACAAGATGGACAAGACGGTGACCGTGCTGGTTGAGCGTCACGTCAAGCACCCGCTGTACGGCAAGATCATCGTGCGCTCGAACAAGTATCACGCGCACGACGAGACCAACCAGGCCAAGACCGGCGACACGGTCGAGATCACGGAAGGTCGCCCGATCTCGAAGACGAAGGCTTGGACCCTGACCAAGGTTGTGCAGGTCGCTCAGGTTCTGTAATGCCTGACGAGGTGTTTTTCACAACACCTCTCAAAAATTAGTCTTGCGTGGCCCGCTGGTATGTGGAATACTAGCGGGCTTCGTTCATGTGTTGCCGCAGTTTGTCCTTCGGTAACTGCGGCCTGCAACGAACATTGGAAAGTCCAATCACCCAAACGTACGCGCTTGCAATGAGTGCGGCCGGCGGGACCAAGACTGACCGCAGGCCTACGGTTTTCCGTGGGGTTTCTTCGGCTTAAGTTGGGAAAGAAAATATCATGATTCAAACTGAAAGCCGGCTCGAAGTGGCCGACAATACCGGTGCGAAAGAAGTACTGTGCATCAAGGTATTGGGCGGCTCCAAGCGCCGTTACGCCAGCATTGGCGACGTGATCAAAGTCACCGTGAAGCAGGCTGCTCCGCGCGGCCGCGTCAAGAAAGGTGAAATCTACAACGCCGTGGTCGTGCGTACCGCTAAAGGTGTGCGCCGCCAGGACGGCTCCCTGGTGAAGTTCGACGGCAACGCCGCCGTCCTGCTGAACAGCAAGCTGGAGCCGATCGGTACCCGCATCTTTGGACCGGTGACGCGCGAACTGCGTACCGAAAAGTTCATGAAGATCGTGTCCCTGGCACCTGAAGTTCTGTAAGGGAGTCGCAATGGATAAGATTCGTAAAAACGACGAAGTCATCGTTCTGGCCGGTAAAGACAAGGGCAAGCGCGGTGTCGTTCAGCAGCGCGTAGATGCTGAGCACGTCATCGTCGAAGGCGTGAACCTGGCCAAGAAGGCCGTCAAGCCGAACCCGATGACCGGCGTAACTGGTGGTATCGTCGACAAGACCATGCCGATTCACGTGTCGAACGTCGCGCTGTTCAATGCAGCGACCGGCAAGGCTGATCGCGTTGGCTTCAAAGAAGTGGATGGCAAAAAAGTCCGCGTCTTCAAGTCGAACGGCGAAGTAGTGAAAGGGTAATGAGAAATGGCCCGTCTCCAACAACTGTATAAAGACAAAGTCGTTGCCGAACTGACCGAAAAATTCGGTTACAAGTCGGTGATGGAAGTGCCGCGCCTGACCAAGATCACCCTGAACATGGGTCTGTCGGAAGCTGTCGCCGACAAGAAGATCATCGAGCACGCTACCGGCGACCTGACGAAGATCGCCGGCCAGAAGCCGGTCGTGACCAAGGCTCGCAAGGCAATCGCAGGTTTCAAGATCCGCGAAGGCTACCCGATCGGCACGATGGTGACCCTGCGTGGCGCCCGCATGTACGAATTCCTGGACCGCTTCATCACCGTGGCCCTGCCGCGCGTGCGTGACTTCCGCGGTGTCAATGGCCGTTCGTTCGATGGTCGTGGCAACTACAACATCGGCGTCAAAGAGCAGATCATCTTCCCGGAAATCGATTACGACAAGATCGATGCGCTGCGTGGTATGAACATCTCGATCACCACGACCGCTAAGACCGACGAAGAAGCCAAAGCGCTGCTCGCCGCATTCAAATTCCCGTTCCGGAACTAAGAACATGGCAAAACTTGCACTGATTAACCGCGAACAGAAGCGTGCAGACCTGGTGGAGAAATTCGCCGCAAAGCGTGCCGCTCTGAAAGCAATCATCGACGACCAGTCGAAGACCGAAGAAGAGCGTTACGAAGCACGCCTGAAGCTGCAGGCACTGCCGCGTAACTCGGCCCCGTCGCGCCAGCGTAACCGCTGCGCCATCACCGGCCGTCCCCGTGGCACTTTCCGTAAATTCGGTCTGGCCCGTACCAAACTCCGCGAATTCGCCATGAAAGGCGAAATCCCGGGTATGACCAAAGCTAGCTGGTAATAGGAGAATAAGCAATGAGTATGAGCGATCCTATCGCCGATATGCTGACCCGTATTCGCAACGCGCAAGGCGTGCAGAAGACTACCGTCGAAATGCCGTCGTCGAAGCTGAAAGTTGCGATTGCCAACGTCCTGAAGGACGAGGGTTACATCGAAGATTACGCCGTGTCCACCGAAGGTGGCAAGGCTGAACTGAAAATCGGTTTGAAGTACTACGTCGGCCGTCCGGTTATCGAGCGCATCGAGCGCGTATCCCGTCCTGGCCTGCGCATCTACAAGGGCAAGGATGAGATCCCCCAGGTCATGAACGGCCTCGGCGTGGCAATCGTCTCGACCCCGAAGGGTGTGATGACCGACCGCAAAGCACGTGCTACCGGCGTCGGTGGCGAAGTGATTTGCTACGTGGCTTAAGGAGTAGACGATGTCTCGAGTAGCTAAGATGCCAATCGCCGTCCCGGCCGGTACCGATGTCGCGATCAACGCGTCGTCGATCACCGTCAAGGGCCCGCTGGGCACCCTGACCCAGGCACTGAACGGCCTGGTCAAAGTGGAAAACAACAACGGCACGCTGTCGTTCGACGTGATCGACGATTCCCGCGAATCGAACGCCATGTCGGGCACCCTGCGTGCTCTGGTAAGCAACATGGTGACCGGTGTCACCAAAGGTTTCGAAAAGCGCCTGACCCTGGTCGGCGTGGGTTACAAGGCCGCCGTCCAAGGCAACGCCCTGAACCTGTCGCTGGGCTTCTCGCACCCGGTGCTGCACGCGATGCCGGAAGGCGTCACCGCTGCAACCCCGACCCCGACCGAGATCCTGATCAAGGGTATCGACCGTCAAAAGGTCGGCCAGGTTGCCGCAGAAGTGCGCGCTTACCGCTCGCCTGAGCCATACAAAGGCAAGGGTGTCCGTTATGCGGACGAAGTGGTGAAGCTTAAAGAAACCAAGAAGAAATAATCGGAGCTGACGATGGACAAGAAAGAATCGCGTCTGCGTCGCGGACGCCAAACCCGCATCAAGATCGCGCAGCTGGGCGTGAACCGCCTGTCGGTGCATCGCACCAACCTGCACATCTATGCGAACCTGATCAGCCCGGATGCGAAGGTCCTGGTTTCGGCTTCGACGCTGGAAGCAGAAGTGCGCGCCGAGCTGGGCGGCAAGTCGGGTGCGGGCGGCAACGCCGCCGCAGCCGCACTGGTTGGCAAGCGCGTCGCAGAAAAAGCACTGAAAGCAGGGATCACCGAAGTCGCATTCGACCGTTCGGGTTTCCGTTACCACGGCCGTGTGAAGGCGCTGGCGGAAGCCGCGCGCGAAGCTGGTCTGAAGTTCTAAGGAAGAATCGTCATGGCAAAAATGCAAGCGAAAATGGCAAGCGACAAGCCGGATGATGGCATGCGCGAGAAAATGATCGCGATCAACCGCGTGACCAAAGTGGTCAAGGGTGGTCGTATCATGGGTTTTGCAGCGCTGACCGTTGTCGGTGACGGCGATGGCCGCATCGGCATGGGCAAAGGCAAGTCGAAGGAAGTTCCGGTCGGCGTGCAGAAAGCGATGGAAGAAGCCCGCCGCAACCTGATCAAGGTGCCCCTCAAGAACGGCACGCTGCAGCACAGCGTCACCGGCCGCCACGGCGCGTCGTACGTGATGATGTCGCCGGCCAAGCCGGGTACCGGCGTGATCGCAGGCGGCGCAATGCGCGCCATCTTCGAAGTGATGGGCGTGACCGACGTCGTCGCCAAGTCGACCGGTTCGTCGAACCCGTACAACCTGGTTCGTGCGACCCTCGATGGTCTGGCAAAAATGAGCACTCCGGCCGACATCGCTGCCAAGCGCGGCAAGTCGGTGGAAGAGATCCTGGGTTAAGGGGAATAACTATGGCAAACACCATCAAAGTCAAGCTGGTCAAAGGCCTGATCGGTACCCGCCAGGATCACCGCGCCACCGTGCGCGGTCTGGGTCTGCGTCGTGTCAACTCGGTTTCCGAGCTGCAGGACACCCCGGCGATCCGCGGCATGATCAACAAGGTCAACTACCTCGTGAAAATTGTCGACTAAGCCTCGGCTTGGTCAACGGAGAAAATAATGGAACTCAATACCATCCAACCCGCTGAAGGCGCGAAACACGCCAAGCGCCGCGTCGGTCGCGGTATCGGCTCGGGCCTGGGCAAGACCGCCGGTCGCGGTCACAAGGGTCAGAAGTCGCGTTCGGGCGGCTTCCACAAGGTCGGTTTCGAAGGCGGCCAGATGCCGCTGCAGCGCCGCCTGCCGAAGCGTGGCTTCAAGTCGCTGAACGCTACGTTCAAGGCTGAAGTGCGTCTGTCGGACCTGAACAACCTGGCCGTCGCCGATGTCGACGTCCTGGTGCTCAAGCAAGCAGGCGTGCTGCCGGTCGTCGCTCGCGATGTGCGCGTGATCCTGTCGGGCGAAATCACCAAAGCGGTGAACCTGAAGGGCATCAAGGCGACCGCTGGCGCGAAGGCAGCGATCGAAGCAGCTGGCGGTTCGGTCGCCTAAACGCGGCCGCTGCCTGATCGGAGCAAAAATTGGCGACTAATTCACAACTTGGTAAAAGTGCTGCTTCCGGCTTCCCCTGGGGTCGGTTGTGGTTCTTGCTTGGCGCGTTGGTCGTGTATCGTATCGGAGCTCACATCCCGGTCCCCGGGATTGACCCGATCGCCATGGCCCAGCTGTTCAAGCAGAACGAGGGCGGCATCCTGGGCATGTTCAACATGTTCTCGGGCGGGGCCCTGTCCCGCTTTGCCGTGTTCGCTCTTGGCATCACGCCTTACATTTCGGCTTCGATCATCATGCAGCTGGTGTCGATCGTCTCGCCGCAGATGGAGGCACTGAAGAAAGAGGGCGAGTCCGGCCGCCGCAAGATCACCCAGTACACCCGTTACTTCACGGTCGTGCTGGCGTTGTTCCAGGCGTTCGGCATCGCCGTCGCGCTCGAGGCGCAGCAAGGCCTCGTGATCGATCCAGGCATGGCTTTCCGCTTCGTGACCGTCGTGACCCTGTTGACCGGCACCATGTTCCTCATGTGGCTGGGTGAGCAGATCACCGAACGTGGCCTTGGCAACGGTATCTCGATCATCATTTTTGCCGGTATCGCAGCGGGTCTGCCGAACGCACTGGGTAGCTTGTTCACCCTGGTGTCGAACGGTTCGATCGGCAGCTTCTCCGCAATCATCATCGTGATTCTGGTAGCTCTGGTGACTTACGCGGTCGTGTTCGTCGAACGTGGCCAGCGCAAGATCCTGGTGAATTACGCGAAACGCCAGGTCGGTAACAAGATCTATGGTGGCCAGACCAGCCACCTGCCGCTGAAGCTGAACATGTCGGGTGTGATCCCGCCGATCTTCGCTTCGTCGATCATCCTGTTCCCGGCCACGATCGTCGACTGGTTCACGAAAGGCAAGGACGTCACGAATCCGTTCATCGGGTTCCTGAAAGACCTCGCCGCCTCGTTGAGCCCGGGCGAACCGATCCACGCGTTATTGTATGCGGTGGCAATCGTGTTCTTCTGCTTCTTCTATACGGCGCTGGTATTCAACAGCAAGGAAACGGCGGACAACTTGAAGAAGAGCGGCGCGTTTGTACCGGGCATTCGTCCGGGCGAGCAGACCGCGCGCTACATCGACAAGATCCTGATGCGCCTGACCCTGGCCGGTGCGGTCTATATCACGCTGGTATGCCTTTTGCCGGAGTTCCTGCAAAGCCAGTGGAAAGTACCTTTCTATTTTGGCGGAACCTCGCTCCTGATCATCGTGGTCGTCACGATGGATTTCATGGCGCAGGTGCAGAACTACGTCATGTCGCAGCAATATGAGTCGCTGCTGCGCAAGGCTAATTTCAAAGGCGGTATCCCGTCGCGTTGAGCGGCTGGCGCCCCCCAGGAGTGAATAGACCGAATGGCAAAAGACGACGTCATCCAAATGCAGGGGGAGATTCTGGAGAATCTCCCGAACGCGACCTTTCGCGTAAAGCTGGAAAACGGGCACGTGGTGCTTGGACATATCTCGGGTAAAATGCGGATGAATTACATCCGCATTCTTCCGGGTGACAAGGTAACGGTGGAACTGACCCCTTACGACTTGTCCCGGGCCCGCATCGTGTTCCGCACCAAGTAAAACTAATCAAGTTATCGAATCTGGAAGAGAGTGCAAAATGAAAGTTAACGCTTCAGTCAAGCGGATCTGCCGCAACTGCAAGATCATCAAGCGCAAGGGCGTGGTCCGTGTGATCTGCGTCGAGCCGCGTCACAAGCAGCGTCAAGGTTAATTTCGAGGAATAACGAATGGCACGTATTGCAGGGGTCAACGTCCCCAATCATCAGCACACCGTCATCGGCCTGACGGCAATCTATGGCATCGGCCGTACCCGCTCGAAGCAGATCTGCGAATCGACCGGCGTTGCGACCAACAAGAAGGTCAAGGACCTGGACGACAACGAACTGGAAAAGCTGCGTGACGCAGTCGGCAAGTTCGTCGTCGAGGGCGACCTGCGCCGTGAGCTGTCCATGAGCATCAAGCGCCTGATGGATCTGGGTTGCTACCGCGGTATGCGTCACCGCAAGGGCCTGCCGGTCCGCGGCCAGCGCACCCGTACGAATGCGCGTACCCGCAAGGGCCCGCGCAAAGCAGCTCAATCGCTCAAGAAATAATCTAGGAACTGACCATGGCTAAGCAACAAAGCTCGGCGGCTGCAGCCCGCATCCGCAAGAAAGTCAAGAAGAACGTCGCGGAAGGCATCGCACACGTCCACGCATCGTTCAACAACACCATCATCACGATCACCGATCGTCAGGGCAATGCCCTGTCGTGGGCGACGTCCGGCGGCGCAGGCTTCAAGGGTTCGCGTAAATCGACCCCGTTCGCGGCGCAGGTCGCAGCTGAAGCGGCTGGCAAGGTTGCTCAGGAATACGGCGTGAAGAACCTGGAAGTGCGTATCAAGGGCCCGGGCCCGGGCCGTGAGTCGGCTGTGCGCGCGCTGAACAACCTGGGTATCAAGATCACCGAAATCCAGGACGTGACGCCGGTGCCGCACAACGGCTGCCGTCCGCCGAAGCGTCGTCGTATCTAATACTGCCAGGGCGGCTTTGCCGCCTGTCGCGGTATCGGTACGCCACACGCCGTGGTGTCAAGAATCGCCGGTGCAGTTAACCCCGAAATGGGTTATACTGCCCGGCTATTGTCGCCTTGGGCCGTCCCGGCCCGGGGTATTTTGTAAGCCACGTCCGGTCTCATCGAAGAATCGGACTAGCGCCTGTTGCGAACGTCGATCGAATCGCATCCGGGGCGTGATCATCAAAATAAAGGAAGTTTAACGTGGCACGTTATATCGGACCTAAAGCAAAACTGTCGCGCCGTGAAGGCACCGACCTGTTCCTGAAGAGCGCACGCCGCTCGCTCGATTCGAAGTGCAAACTGGACGTCAAGCCAGGCCAGCACGGCGTCAAGTCGGGCCAGCGTACGTCGGACTACGGCAACCAGCTGCGTGAAAAGCAGAAGGTCAAGCGTATCTACGGCGTGCTGGAGCGTCAGTTCCGCCGCTACTTCGCCGAAGCGTCGCGCCGCAAGGGCAACACCGGCGAGACCCTGCTGAAGCTGCTGGAATCGCGTCTGGACAACGTTGTCTACCGCATGGGCTTCGGCTCGACCCGTTCCGAAGCGCGCCAGCTGGTCAGCCACAAGGCCCTGACCGTGAACGGCAACGTCGTGAACATCGCTTCGTACCAGGTCAAGACCGGCGACGTCATCGCCGTCCGCGAAAAGGCCAAGAAGCAGACCCGTATCCTCGAAGCCCTGTCGCTGGCCGAGCAGGTTGGTTTCCCGAGCTGGGTGTCGGTCGACGCCAAGAAGATGGAAGCAACCTTCCGTTCGTACCCGGAGCGTAACGAGATCGCTGCCGACGTCAACGAAGCGCTGATCGTCGAACTGTACTCGCGTTAATTGACAAATGGAGCGGCGCGCCGCTCCATTTGTCACCCCGCGCAGGGCGGGGATCCGAGTTCTGTGTTAGCTGACGTAACGCTCGCAAACTTGGGTTCCCGCCTCCGCGGGAACGACGGTTTTTCTGCCGTCGCGCCTCACCGGATTCGCCGTACCGCCTGCTCGAAGAAGCAGGCGTTTCTACTGATGCCATCAGCCTTATCGGTGTAACGAGCCGAGGGTATTGAAGAGGACACTCATGCAAAATAGTTTGTTGAAGCCACGTATTATCGATGTCGAAACGCTCGGCGCCGGCCACGCAAAAGTCGTGATGGAACCGTTCGAACGTGGTTATGGCCACACGCTGGGTAACGCGCTGCGTCGCGTCCTGCTGTCGTCGATGATCGGCTACGCGCCGACCGAAGTGACGATCGCCGGCGTCGTGCACGAGTACTCGTCGCTGGACGGTGTGCAGGAAGACGTCGTCGACCTGCTGCTGAACCTGAAGGGCGTCGTGTTCAAGGTGCACAACCGTGACTCCGTGACGCTGACCCTGAAAAAGGAAGGCGAAGGCCCGGTCCTGGCTTCGGACATCGATCTGCCGCATGACGTGGAACTGATCAACCCGGATCACGTGATCGCCCATCTGACCGCCGGCGGCAAGCTGGACATGCAGATCAAGGTCGAAAAAGGCCGCGGCTATGTGCCGGGTAACGTGCGCCGCCTGTCGGAAGACACGAACAAGACCATCGGCCGCATCATCCTGGACGCATCGTTCTCGCCGGTCCGCCGCGTGTCGTATGCCGTGGAATCGGCCCGCGTCGAGCAGCGTACCGACCTGGACAAGCTGATCATCAACATCGAGACCAACGGCGTCATCACGCCGGAAGAAGCGATCCGCCAGTCGGCCCGCGTCCTCGTCGACCAGCTGAACGTGTTCGCCGCCCTGGAAGGCACGGAAGCCGCCGCGGAAGCACCGTCGCGTGCACCGCTGGTCGATCCGATCCTGCTGCGTCCGGTGGACGACCTGGAGCTGACCGTCCGTTCGGCAAACTGCCTGAAGGCCGAGAACATCTATTACATCGGCGACCTGATCCAGCGTTCGGAAAACGAACTGCTGAAGACGCCGAACCTCGGCCGCAAGTCGCTGAACGAGATCAAGGAAGTCCTGGCTTCCCGTGGTCTGACCCTGGGCATGAAGCTGGAGAACTGGCCGCCCGCAGGTCTGGAAAAGTAATTGCACCACCTGCCTGGGCAATGTTGCCCGGGCAGTTTTCAACCTAGAACCGGTCCGCGGTCACGCCTTTAGCGCGTGAACGATCGAAGAACTGGATTTAAAACACTCGAAAGGAAATACCATGCGTCACCGTCACGGCCTTCGCAAGCTGAACCGTACTTCGTCCCACCGCCTCGCCATGCTGCGCAACATGACCGTTTCGCTGCTGCGTCACGAAGCGATCAAGACCACCGTTCCGAAAGCCAAGGAACTGCGCAAAGTTGTCGAGCCGATCATCACCCTGGGCAAGAGCGACACCCTGGCCAACAAGCGCCTGGCATTCGCCCGCCTGCGCGACCGCGAAATCGTCCAGAAGCTGTTCGCCGAAATCGGCCCGCGCTACAACGCGCGTCCGGGCGGCTACATCCGCATCCTGAAGATGGGCTTCCGCGTTGGCGACAACGCACCGATGGCGTTCGTCGAGCTGGTCGACCGTCCGGAAGTCACCTCGGCTGACGACGCGCCGACCGCAGAGTAATCGCTACTCCGCGTTCATGAAAAACCAGGCCGTTGCGCCTGGTTTTTTTTCGGCTGTCGAAGGCCTGCAGCCGATGCGCACCCGGTGTACCATGCTGATGCGTTGAACCAATCTTCCGACCCATGTCCCGATTCTCCTCCTCGTCCGCCGCACGCCTGCTGGCCACGCTGTGCACGCTGCTGCTGGCGTGCTTCGCCTTCGTCCCCGTCGCCCACGCGGACGACGATTTCCTGCCGCCCGAACAGGCATTCAAGTTTTCCGCGCACATGGCGGACGCGCACACGATCGTCGTGAACTATGCGATCGCCGACGGCTACTACATGTACCGCGAGCGCTTCCACTTCAGCGCGAACGGCGCGAAGCTGGGCGCGCCCGCGATCCCGCCCGGCAAGGTCAAGTTCGACGACACGTTCCAGAAGAACGTCGAGACCTATCACAACGGCGTCGAGATCCGCATCCCCGTCGAGGCCGCGGGCCCGTTCACGCTGAACGCGAGCGGCCAGGGCTGCGCCGACAAGGGCCTGTGCTATCCGCCGCAGGACACGTCCATCCAGCTCGCGCCGGGCGGCGGCGGCGGACCGCAGATGAGCGTCGCGCCGGGGCAGTCGCTGCCGCCGGGCCAGAGCACCTTCGCATTCCCCGGCAAGGCCGCCCAGCCGGCGCCGCAGGTGGATACGCCCGCAGCGTCGGCATCGGCATCGGTAGCCGCAGCCGTAGCGGCACCGGCCCCGCAGCCCGTCGCGCCCGCGCCCGCGCGCGGCGCGCCATCCGAGCTGTCGGGCATCGCCGCTCTGCTGCAGGGCGGCCGCCTGCTCGCCATCATTCCCGCCTTCATCCTGCTGGGCCTGGGCCTCGCGTTCACGCCTTGCGTGCTGCCGATGGTGCCGATCCTGTCGTCGATCATCGTGGGGGAGGGCGGACAGGTGCACCGCTCGCGCGGCTTCGTGCTGTCGCTCGCATATTCGCTCGGGATGGCGATCGTCTACACGGCGCTCGGCGTCGCCGCCGGCCTCGTCGGAGAAGGTCTCGCGGCCGCGCTGCAGAATCCGTGGGTGCTGTCGAGCTTCGCCTTGTTGATCGCCGCGATGTCGCTGTCGATGTTCGGCGTGTTCCAGTTGCAGGTGCCGGCCGCGCTGCAGACCCGCCTGTCCAGCGCTTCCGGCCGCCAGGCGTCCGGCAAGCTGGCCGGCGTGTTCGTGATGGGCGCCATCTCCGCGCTGATCGTCGGCCCGTGCGTGGCCGCGCCGCTCGCGGGCGCGCTCGTGTACATCAGCCAGACGCGCGACGTCGTCATCGGCGGCGCCGCCCTGTTCGCGATGGCGATCGGCATGAGCATTCCGCTGCTGCTCGTCGGCGTGTCGGCCGGCTCGCTGCTGCCGCGTGCCGGCATGTGGATGGAGGCCGTGAAGCGTTTCTTCGGCGTGCTGATGCTGGCGATGGCCTTGTGGATGGCCGCGCCCGTGCTGCCGGGCCTCGCGCAGATGCTGCTGTGGGCCGCGCTGCTGCTGGGCTACGGCTTTTATCTGCTGCGCGGTCTCGGCAAAAACGGGCATTGGGCCGGGCCGGCCCTCGGCGCGGCATGGGTCGTGCTCGGCGCGGTCCAGCTGGTGGGCGCGGCCAGCGGCGCGCGCGATCCGGTTGCGCCGCTGGCCCGCTTCACGGGCGGCGTGCCGGCGCGGCCGCTCGCGTTCACGCGCATCAAGACCGTGGCCCAGCTCGACGCCGCCCTGGCCGCGACGGGCAACCGCACGGCGCTGCTGGATTTTTATGCGGACTGGTGCGTGTCGTGCAAGGAGATGGAAAAGCTGACCTTCGTCGACCCGGCCGTCAAGGCGCGGCTGGCGAATACGGTACTGCTGCAGGTCGATGTGACGGCCAACGATGCGGACGACCGGGCGATGCTCAAGCGTTTCGGCCTGTTCGGGCCGCCGGGGATCATCATGTTCGACAAGCGGGGCACCGAGATTCCCGATAGCCGGGTGATCGGCTATCAGGACACGAACAAATTCCTCGGCTCGCTGGCCAGGTTACGGTAGGGTGGGCGGCCTCCGCCCACGCACTCGACGTTAGCGGGCACGGGACGGCATCTCGAACGGCGCGTATCGCCGCGTGGGCACGTTTCATTTGAGGCCCCCGGCCTCAAATGCCCACCCTACCGATCAGCCGCGGCGCATGCCGTGGCCGTGCCCGTGGCCGAAGCGCGCGGCCTTCTCGTCGAACGTCTTCTTCTGGTCCGTGCTCAGGACCGAATAAAACGTGTCGAGGGCACCCTGGCGCTGCTCGAGGGCGGCCGTGCGCTGCTTCTGCATATCGATCATCTTCGCCATGCGTTCCGGCGCCGTCAGGTTGGCCCAGGCGGCGCGGTCGTGCTGTCGGCGTGCCGGAGGCTGCATCGACGCGACGAAGGCGTTCCACGTGTTTTCCTGCGCCGGCGTGATCTTGAGCGCGTCGTGCAGCCTGGCGATGCGCTGCGCCCGGAACTGGGCGCGCTGTTCCGGCGTCGGCTTCTGATGTTGCATGCGGTGGTGGACGGGTGCCGCGGCCTGCTCCGTCGTTTGTGCGTGGGCGCCCAGGGCGCAGGCGCCGAGGGTCAGCGCGGACAGGGCAGTAATCAGGTGTTTGCGATAGGTTTTCATCTCGTATCCTAGTCAGGGGGTAAATTGACAAACGGCCAAACGTTGTCATCGTGCTCCGATCGGCGTCTATCGCGTCGTCTTCGCATGGTGTTCATCATGGCCCCGAGTTGTAAGCGCAGCGTTTCCGCTCTCTCGTTCTTTGTATCAATTTGTTTCCCTATCAGATCCATATACAAGCCGATACAAAGTTGCTGTTCAGGGTCGCGCCAAGTCGCGATAATGACGCCATGGACAATCCATCTACCATCCTGATCGTCGACGACGACCGCGACATCCGCTCGCTGCTGGCCGACTACCTGGAGGCGAACGGCTACCGCGCGCTTGCCGCGGCCGACGGTACCGCCATGTGGAAACTGCTGGACGAGTCGCGTCCGGACCTGATCGTGCTCGACCTGAACCTGCCCGGCGACGACGGCCTCACGCTGTGCCGCAAGCTGCGCGCGCATTCGACCATGCCCGTCATCATGCTGACCGCCCGCAGCGAGCCGCTGGACCGCATTCTCGGCCTGGAGATGGGGGCCGACGACTACCTGCCGAAACCGTTCGAGCCGCGCGAGCTGCTCGCGCGCATCCGCAGCGTGCTGCGCCGCAGCCACGCAATGCCACCGGCCTCGCAGGCCGAGAACGTCCAGCAGATGAAGTTCTCGGGCTGGACGCTCGACCTCACCGCCCGCCACCTCGTCAATCCGCAGGGCGTGATCATCATGCTGTCGGGCGCCGAATTCCGCCTGCTGCGCGTGTTCCTGGAACATCCGAACCGCGTGCTCAACCGCGACCAGCTGCTGAACCTCACGCAGGGCCGCGACGCCGATCCGTTCGATCGTTCGATCGATATCCAGATCAGCCGCCTGCGCCAGAAGCTGGGCGAGGACGCGCGCATGCCCCAGATCATCAAGACCGTCCGCAACGGCGGCTATGTGCTGGCCGGGCAGGTCACGGTGGAGCCGAGCACGTGAGAGCGTTCCTCGGCTCGATGACGGGCCGCGTGTTTGCCACCCTGCTGCTGGGCATCCTGCTCACGGCCGCGCTGACGCAGCTGCTGGCCGACGCCGAGCGCCAGCGCGTCATCGACGAGTTCCGCGACCTGCACATGCTCGACCGCGCCGAGCAGTTGATCATGGCCACCGAGATCGTCCCCGAATCCGCGCGCAAAGCCTATCTGGACGTGGCCAACCGTCCCGGCATGCAGCTCGTCGACGTCGACATCCACCCGGCCGTGCTGGCCCCGGCCAATACCGAATTCACCCAGGCCCTGGCCGGCCGCATGGGGAAAGGTTATGTGATGCGCTCCCTGGCCGCGCGCCCGGCCGCGTGCGCGACGGCGCGCGACCAGCCCGTCGTGTTCGGCCTGATGCGCATGAAATGGCGCGGCACGTGCGAGAGCATCAGCGTGCGCCTGCGCGACGGCGACGAGCTCGTGCTGTCCGTGCTGCCGCCGCGCTCGGCCACGTCGCCCCAGCGCACGAACTACACGTGGACCATCGCGATCTTCCTCGTCAGCGTCGCCTTCCTCGCCTACCTCGTGGCACGGATGACGACGCGGCCGCTGAAGCAGCTGGCGCAGGCGGCCAAGGACCTCGGCAACGACATCAACCACCCGCCGCTCGACCTCACCGGTGCCGACGAGATCCGCCAGGCCAGCGCCGCCTTCAACGCGATGCAGGCGCGCATCCGCCAGTACATCTTCCAGCGCACGCAGATGCTGGCCGCGATCACGCACGACCTGCAGACGCCGCTCACGCGCATGCGCCTGCGCCTTGAAAAAGTCAGCGAGCCGGAATTGCAGGAACGCCTGATCGGCGACCTGTCGGCGATGCAGGCGATGGTGCGCGAAGGCCTCGACCTGGCGCGCAGCATGGACACGAACGAAGCCATGCAGCTGCTGGACCTCGACTCGCTGCTGGATTCCGTCTGCGCCGACGCGGCCGAGAGCCGCCAGCGCGTGACCTTGTCCGGCCATGCCGGCATGGCGTTGCTGGGGCGGCCGATGGACTTGCGCCGCTGCCTCGTCAACCTGATCGACAACGCCGTCAAGTACGGCCACGCGGCCAAGGTCAGCGTCGACCGCATCAACGGCGCCGCGCGCATCCGCGTCCGCGACGCCGGCCCCGGCATCCCGGGCGTCGAGCTGGCGCGCGTGTTCGATCCGTTCTATCGGGTGGAAACGTCGCGTTCGCGCGAATCGGGCGGGACGGGCCTGGGCCTGACCATCGCCCGCAACATCGCCGAGCAGCACGGCGGCAGCATCAGCCTGGCCAATCACCCGGAAGGCGGGCTGGAAGCGACCCTGATGTTGCCGGAATATTACCCAGGCAAGTAATCCAAAAAATCGCACGCGCAGAAACAATGCTGTTACACCCGTGTGGGACAATCCTTGCCGGAGACTGGGCCTGTACGGCCGACGTCATCCTCATCGCATAAATACAAAAGAGATCCGGCCGCCCGTCGGCGGCGCAGGGCTAAAAGAGATCGGCCGCCCAACTGCGGCACAGGGAATGGAATGAAAAGCAAAAATATCGCGATCATCGGCGGCATCGTCGTTGCCGTCGGCGCCGGGACGTGGGCCATGAACCATGGATCGGATTCGCATGCCGACGGGGCCGCCGCGGGCGGCAAGGGGAAGGGCGCGCAGCCGCCGGCCATCGTCAACGTGGCGGCGCCGCAGCGCCAGGACGTGGCCGTCGTGCAGCAGGCCAACGGCACCGTCACGCCGATCCGCACCGTCGACCTGCACCCGCAGACGACGGCCACCATCCGCCAGGTCCACATCAAGGAAGGGCAGTTCGTCAAACAGGGCGAACTGATGTTCTCGCTCGACGACCGCGAGGACCGCGCGAACCTCGACAAGGCACAGGCCCAGGTCGCGCGCGACCGCGCGTCGCTGGCCGACCTCGAACGCCAGTTCAAGCGCAGCCAGGATTTGTTCGCCCAGCATTTCATTGCCCAGAGCGCCGTCGACACCTTGCGCGCCCAGGTCGACCAGGCCCGCGCCACCTTGCAGGCCGACGCCGCGGCGGCGCGCGCGAGCAGCGTCACGACCAGCTACACGGCGATCCGCGCGCCGATGGCCGGCCGGGTGGGCGGCATCAACGTCTATCCGGGCAGCCTCGTGCAGCCGGCGACGTCGCTCACGACGATCACCCAGCTGGACCCGATCACCGTCGCGTTCACCTTGCCGGAAACCAGCCTGCCGGCGCTGCTGGCGGCCCAGAAGCGCGGCAAGGTCGACGTGGAGGCCCTGCCGGGCGCCGGCCTGGCGCCGGTCAAGGGCCAGCTGAGCTTCGTCGACAACACGGTCGACCCGACGGCCGGCACGATCAAGGTGAAGGCCGAGTTCGACAATCGCGAAACGACCTTGTGGCCCGGCCAGTACGTGAACACGAAGGTCGTCGTGCGGACGCTGAAGAATGCCGTCGTGATCCCGGAGAACGCCATCATCACCAATGCCCAGGGCACGTTCGTGTACGCGCTGGAGAAAGACCATTCCGCGCGCCTCGTGCCCGTGCAGCGCGTGTACGGCGCCGGCCTCATTGCTGCCGTCAGCGGTCTCGCCGGCAGCGAGCAGATCATTACCGACGGCAAGCAGAACGTGCGTCCCGGCGCCAAGGTGCGCCTGGCGTCCGAGCTCGGCAAGGGCAAGAGCGTCCACGTCGCCGACAAGGGCTGATCCATGAATCTGTCAGAACTGTGCATCCGCCGGCCCGTGATGGTCGTGCTGCTGTCGATCAGCCTGATCCTGGTCGGCATCCTGGCGTATTCCCATATCCCCGTGGCGGCGCTGCCCAGCTATAACACGCCCGTCATCAACGTCAACGCCAACCTGGACGGCGCCAGCCCCGAGACGATGGCGTCCTCCGTCGCGCTGCCGCTCGAAAAACAGTTCTCGACCATCGCCGGCATCAACCTGATCACGTCGACGAGCACGCAGGGCAACACGTCGCTCACGCTGGAATTCGATCCGTCGATCGACGTCAACGCCGCCGCCGTCGACGTCCAGGCCGCGCTGCTCGCAGCCCAGCGCCAGCTGCCGCAGGAAATGACGACGATGCCGTCGTACCGCAAGGTCAACCCGGCCGACGCGCCCGTGCTGTTCATGACGATGACGTCGCCGTCGATGAACCTGTCCGACCTGAACGACTACGCCGAGAACCTCGTGTCGCCGGCCATCTCGACGTTGCCGGGCGTCGCCCAGGTGCTGGTCCATGGCGGCAAGCGATTCGCCGTGCGCGTGCGCGCGAAGACCGACCTCATGAATGCGCGCAACATCACGATGGACGAACTGGCGACCGCGCTGCGCTCGGCGAACTCGAATTCCGCGCTGGGCATCCTCGACGGTCCGCAGCAGACCCTGACCATCCAGGGCCCGCCACAGATGATGAAGGCGGCCGATTTCGAGAACCTGATCGTCGCCACGCGCGACAACCTGCCGGTGCGCCTGAAGGACGTCGCCACCGTCGAGGACAGCTACCAGTCGACCCGGGCCTTCGGCGCCTACAACGGCGAGCGCGCCATCGTGCTGCTCGTGCAGCGCCAGCCGGACGCCAACACGGTCGCGGTGGTCGACGGCGTGCGCCGCCTGCTGCCGCGCTTCCAGTCGCAGCTGCCGGCGTCCATCAAGATCAACCTCGTCAACGACCGCTCCCGCTCGATCCGCGAGGCGATCCACGACGTCAACTTCACGCTGGCGCTGACGGTGGGTCTCGTCGTGCTCGTGATCTTCCTGTTCCTGCACCGCGCGTCGGCCACGTTCATCCCGGCCGTCACGATGCCGATTTCGCTGCTGGGCGCCCTCAGCCTGTTGTTCTGGCTCGGCTACAGCATCGACAATATTTCCCTGCTGGGCATCACGCTCGCCGTGGGCCTCGTCGTCGACGATGCCATCGTGGTGCTGGAAAACATCGTGCGCCACATCGAGATGGGGAAAAAGCCGATGCGCGCCGCGCTCGACGGCTCGCGCGAGATGGGGTTCACGATCGTGTCGATTTCCGTGTCGCTCGTCGCCGTGTTCATCCCGATCTTCTTCATGCCGGGCGTGATCGGCTTGCTGTTCCACGAATTCGCCGTGATCGTCGGCCTCGCGATCCTCGTGTCGGCCGCCGTGTCGCTGACGCTCGTGCCGATGCTGGCGTCGCGCCTGCTCCCGGCGCACGGCCACGGCCACACGGAAGAAAAAAGCTTCATCGGCCGCCACTTCGAGGCCGCGTTCACGATCGTGCGCAACGCCTACGAAAGGACCCTCGACGTCGCGCTGAGGCACCGGTTCGTCGTCCTGATGGTCGCGTTCGGCACGTTCGCGCTGACCGTCGTGCTGTACACGACCATCCCGAAAGGTTTCTTCCCCGAGGAAGACATCGGCCAGCTGCGCGTCACGACGGAAGCGGCCGAGGACATCTCGTCGTCCGCGATGGTCGTCCTGCAGACCAAGGTGGCGCAGGTGATCCAGGACGATCCGGCCGTGCAGGACGTCACGTCGTTCTCGAGCGGCGGCAACAACGGCCGCATGTTCATCGTGCTCAAGCCGCGCGCCGAGCGCGACAAGATGCCGCAGGTGGTCGACCGCCTGCGCAAGTCGCTGCGGAATGTCGCCGGCGTGAACGTCTACATGGCGCCGGTGCAGAACCTGCAGCTGGGCGGCCGCCAGAGCAAGAGCCGTTACCAGTACACCTTGCAGAGCGTGTCGGGCGCCGACATCAGCCAGTGGGCCAACGAGTACATGGAGCGCATGCGCAACAACCCCATGTTCCGCGACGTGACGAGCGATACGCAGGACAAGGGCCTGCAGGCCAAGCTCGACATCGACCGCGACAAGGCCAACCTGCTGGGCGTGCAGCTGGGCGACATCCGCACGGCGCTGTACGCGGCGTTCGGCGAGCGCCAGGTGTCGACGATCTACTCGAGCGCGGCCAGCTATTACGTGATCCTGGAAACGGCGAACGAGGACCGCCAGTTCGAGGACGCGCTGTCGCGCCTGTCCGTGCGCAGCAAGACGGGCCAGCTCGTGCAGCTGTCCAGCGTGGCCACCGTCAAGCGCACCGTCGGCCCCATCGCCGTCAACCACCAGGGCCAGCTGCAGGCGATCACGCTGTCGTTCAACCTGGCGCCGGACGCGCCGCTCGGCGCCGCCACCGCCGCCATCGAACAGATGGGCCGCGACATGAAGCTGCCCGCGTCCATCATCACGAAATATGGCGGCGACGCGGCCGTGTTCCAGAGTTCGCAGTCGAGCCAGCTGATCCTGATCGTGGCGGCCGTCGGCGTGATCTACGTGCTGCTGGGTGTGCTGTACGAAAGTTTTATCCACCCGATCACGATCCTGGCCGGCCTGCCGTCCGCCGCGGTGGGGGCGCTGCTGACCTTGCGCCTGTTTAATCTCGACCTGACGATGATCGCCATCATCGGCATCCTGATGCTGATCGGCATCGTCAAGAAGAACGCGATCATGATGATCGACTTCGCCCTCGACGCCCAGCGCAATCGGGGCATGACGCCGGACCAGGCGATCCGCGAAGCCTGCATCCTGCGCTTCCGCCCGATCGTGATGACGACCCTGGCCGCACTGATGGGTGCGCTGCCGATCGCCCTGGGCCTGGGCGCCGGCGCCGAGCTGCGCCAGCCGCTGGGCCTGGCCGTGTGCGGGGGCCTGATCTTCTCCCAGGTGATCACGCTGTACATCACGCCCGTGATCTACCTGTACCTCGACAAATACAGCGGCAGCGGTCCGATGACCGATACGCAGCTCGTCGAGATGGAGCACGGGCGCAAGGCCGTCCTCAGCAAGGTGGCCTGAGTTCTCGCCGTTCCCGCCTGCGCGGGAACGGCGGCGAAACGGATGATGTGAAATAAGGCCGTAATCCGTTTCACATCGGGCGATTCCACAGCGCAAGGTTGATACACACTGTAACAACCATTAATCTACCCAGCTTGTAAGCTCATTACAGATGCTTAACAGCGCGTGCGCAGGGAAACCAAACGGGTTAGACTGCGCCTCGTCAATATCTTTTAACTGGCTCCTGTCCAGGGGCGTTCATTATCTTGCGTGACCATTCCCATATGCCGATGGAAGACAGCGATGTCTGCATACATTGCGGCCAGCCGCTGCCTGGACGGAAAGTGGTCATCTACGGACAAAAGGGACCGAACCGCATCGGTATCGCGATCACGATCGCGCTGCACCTGCTGCTCGTGGCCATCTGGCTGTTCCAGCCCAAGACGGAACGCCATGCGCCGCCCAAGGCCGGCGAAGCCATCGTCTGGCTGCCGCCATTAAAACCGAACAAGCCGGCGGCCAAGCCGACCGAGCAGGCGCCCAAGAAGACCGCGAAGGCGGCCGCATCGAAGCCGACCCCGCCGCGTGTGACGCACGTGCAGCGCCTGCCGAACACGATCACCTTGCCCCACGAAAAGCCGGTCGAGGAAAAGCCGCAGCCGACCAAGGAAGACAAGGCGCCGCCGCAGGAAGTCGACATGCAGGCCTATATCGACGCCCAGCGCAAGCGCCGCGGCGCGCCGGCCCAGACCGACCAGGCCGAGGAAAGCGAAGCGGCGCGCGGCAACCGCAACGCGCTCGCCAACATCGCCGCCATCAACGGCCGCGGTGGCCAGGATCCGAACGAGACGGGCGGCGTGTTCAGCGTCACGAACAAGACCTTCAGCACGGCCGACCTGAAATTCCGCGGCTGGAACCCGAACTTCAAGCGCCGCTGGCTGACGGCCGTGACGGTCGAGCGCGGCAGCGAGCCGGACATCGAGACGGCGATCGTCAAGAAGATGATCGAGCTGATCCGCAAGGAAAAAAGCGGCGACTTCGAGTGGGAATCGCATCGCCTGAACCGCGTCGTCACGCTGTCGGCGCGGCCGCAGGATACGCAGGAGCTGACGAATTTCCTGTTCAAGGAAATGTTCCCGGAATACAAACCGCCGCGGTGATCGGGCACCGAGCCCACCATACAGCAACCGGCGAATCGTAGGGTGGGCACCGTGTGCCCGCGCGTAAAGCCGATAAACCGCGAACGTCACGCGCGGGCCCGGGGAGCCCGCCCTACGGCATACCGCGAATTCAACATGGCTAACCAACAAAAAACCGCGCCTCGGCGCGGTGTTTGTTTTACGCGGCGGCCTTCAACCGCCGCGCCACGTCCATCGCGAAATAGGTGAGTACCCCATCCGCGCCGGCGCGCTTGAACGACATCATCGTCTCCATGATGACCTTGTCCGGATCGAGCCAGCCGTTCTGGAACGCCGCCTGCAGCATCGCGTACTCGCCGCTGACCTGGTAGGCGAACGTCGGCACCTTGAACTCGTCCTTCACGCGGCGCACGACGTCCAGGTAGGGCATGCCCGGCTTGACCATCACCATGTCGGCGCCTTCGGCGATGTCCAGCGCCACTTCGCGCAGGGCCTCATCGCTGTTGGCCGGGTCCATCTGGTAGGTGTTCTTGTCGGCCTTGCCCAGGTTGGCGGCCGAGCCGACGGCCTCGCGGAACGGACCGTAGTAGCCCGACGCGTACTTGGCCGAGTACGCCATGATGCGCGTGTGGATGAATTCCTTCTCTTCCAGCGCGATGCGGATCGCGCCGATGCGGCCGTCCATCATGTCCGACGGCGCCACGATGTCGACGCCGGCCTCGGCCTGGGCCAGCGCCTGGCGCGTCAGCATGGCGATCGTCTTCTCGTTGACGATGTAGCCGTTCTCGTCCGGCAGGCCGTCCTGGCCGTGGGTCGTGTACGGGTCGAGGGCGACGTCCGTCATGATGCCCAGTTGCGGGAAATGGCGCTTCAGCTCGCGCACGGCGCGCGGCACGAGGCCGTCCGGATTCGTCGCTTCGATGCCGTCATACGTCTTCAGCGCCGCGTCGACGACGGGGAACAGCGCGAGCACGGGAATGCCCAGCGCGACGGCTTCCTCGGCCACTTTCAGCAGCAGGTCGACGGACACGCGTTCCACGCCCGGCATCGACGCCACCTGCTGGCGCTGGTTCTGGCCGTCGAGGATGAACACGGGGTAGATCAGGTCGGATGGCGTGACGACGTTTTCGCGCATCAGGGCGCGCGAGAACGGGTCGCGGCGCATGCGGCGCATGCGCACGGCGGGGTATTGCGAAGGCGTGATGATCGGCATGTCTAATCCTGCGGTCGTAGCAAATTATTCGTCGGCGCCGGCCTGGCCGGCATCCGCATCCGGGTCGTCGTCCAGGCCGAGCAGTTCGATGATCTTGTCGTTGGCTTCGTCGATGCCGACGCGCTTGAGCGCCGAGAACAGCTGGACGGTGAACGGAAAGCCGTTGCCGTCCTCGTCGACATAGCTGTCCAGCACCTGCCGCGCCTGGCGCAGGACGTTGACGGACTCGTTGCGGTTGAGCTTGTCCACTTTCGTGAGGATGCAGTGGATCGGCTTGCCCGTCGGGGCGAACCATTCCAGCATCTGGATGTCGAGCTCGGTGAACGGGCGGCGCGAGTCCATGATCAGGACGAGCGCGGCCAGCTGTTCGCGGCGCTGCACGTAGTCGCCCAGCAGCCTTTGCCAATGCAGCTTGGCGTCGCCCGAGACTTCCGCGTAGCCATAGCCCGGCAAGTCGACGAGCAGGCCGCGGATCTCCTCGACGTTGGTCGCGTCCTTGCGGTGCATGGCGACGTGGGCGCCGCCAATCGAAAAGAAATTGATGTGCTGCGTGCGGCCGGGCGTCTTCGAGGCGAACGCGAGGCCCTTCTGGTTCGTCAGGATATTAATCGCCGTCGATTTGCCCGCATTGGACCGGCCGGCGAAGGCGATTTCCGGCACCTGTGTCTTGGGAAGATCCCGCAACTGGTTGACGGTCGTGAAGAAACGGGCTTGCCAGAGTTTGGACATGAGGGAAGTGAAGCGAAAAAGACAACGGAGGTGAGGGCAGGAAACAAAGGCTATTGTACAATAGGGAGTTACCTGTCGTCGGCGAGCCTGAAGGATGGACCATCGGCGCGGGAGCACGAGCATGACCGCTGCACTGCAACTGCAAGAAGGATCTCCGGATCCTGATTATCTTTGACTTTTTCAGGGTGCTTGAATGAATCGTGTGTTCCAACCGGCCGCATGCGCGGCGATCGTGAAGTCCTTGCTGGCCAGTTTCGTCCTCGTGGGCAGCGCTCTTGCAGCGGACGCGGCCCATGCGCCTCCGGCTGCCGCCAAGGCCGATCCGGCCAAGGGCGGTTCCCTCTACGACACCGGCGACAACGCCCGCGGCCTGCCGGCCTGCGCGTCCTGCCACGGCGCCGGCGGCAATTCGACCATCAACACCAATCCCAGGCTGGCCGGCCAGATCGATACATACCTCCACAAGCAGCTCGTCGACTTCACGACGCCGGCCCGCAACCAGCCCGTGATGACGACGTATGCCAAGATGTTGACCGACGACGAAAAGAAAAACATCGCCGCCTACCTCGCCACGCAGCAGCCCAAGCAGGGCGCCGCGCGCAACAAGGACACGCTCGAACTGGGCCGCAAGATCTATCGCGGCGGCATCGCGGACCGCGGCGTGGCCGCCTGCGCCAGCTGCCACGGCGCCACCGGTGCGGGCCTGCCGGTCCAGTATCCGCGCCTGGCGGGGCAGCACCAGGATTACACCGTTACGCAGCTGCAGGCGTTCAAGAGCGGCGCGCGCAGCAACAGCCCGCAGATGGCCACGCTGGCCAAGCGCCTGTCGGACGATGAAATGAAAGCCGTCGCGGATTACATCGCCGGCCTGAAGTAATGGTTGGTATTGCTGGTCCCGGATAATCGAGCCGACGAATCGGCCTAAACTAAAACAACCGGCGGAAACAACAGGGAAGGGCGACCGTGCAAGCGGGGCGCCCTTTTGTTGTATCCTCGTTGAATGTTGTATCTAGAGTGAAAGTCGATGAGCACCACCGGAATTGAACTGAAAACGCGCCGGCGCGGCCTGGCCGAAGCGGTCGAATTGATGTCCTCGATGCGTTTCGCGATCACCTTGCTGGTGATGATCGCGATCGCCGCCATCATCGGCACCATCATGCAGCAGGACCGGGCGATGCCCGATTACGTGAACCAGTTCGGCCCGTTCTGGTTCGAGGTGTTCCGCAAGATCGGCCTGTACACGGTCTATTCGGCCTGGTGGTTCCTGCTGATCCTCGGTTTCCTGATCGTCTCGACGAGCCTGTGCATCGCGCGCAATGCGCCGAAATTCCTGCGCGACATGCGCAGCTGGCGCGATGCCGTGCGCGAGGAATCGCTGCGCAATTTCCACCATCGGACCGAATGGACGGCGCCGCTGGACATGCTCCCGCTGGCCCAGCAGACCGCCTCCCGCCTCGTCGACGCCGGCTACCGGACGAAGATGGTCGACAAGCCGGGCGGCGTGCTCGTCGCCGCGAAAAAGGGCGCCGCCAACAAGTTCGGCTACATCTTCGCGCACACGGCCATCATCGTGATCCTGCTGGGCGGGCTGCTCGATTCGAGCCTGCCCATCCGTTTCCAGGAATGGTTCATGGGGAAGACGCCGTATGCCGGCACGGGCCTGATCTCGGCCATCGCGCCGCAGCACCGCCTCGGCCTCGGGAATCCCACGTTCCGCGGCAACACCATGATTCCCGAAGGCCAGGCCAGCGACACGGCACTGCTCCAGCAGGCCGACGGCGTGCTCGTGCAAGACCTGCCGTTCACGATCGAACTGAAAAAATTCATCATCGATTTCTACACGACGGGCATGCCCAAGCTGTTCGCCAGCGAAGTCGTGATCCGCGACCACGAGACGGGCAAGACGTTCCCCGCCACCATCAAGGTCAACCAGCCGCTGATCTACCGCGGCGTCGCCGTCTACCAGTCCAGCTTCGACGATGGCGGCAGCAAGCTCAAGTTGACGGGCTGGCCGATGACGGGCACGGGCGACAAATCGTTCGCCATCGATGGCGAGGTCGGCACGTCGACCGAACTGAAGCAGGGCACGGACACGTACGCCGTCGAGTGGTCCGGCTTCCGGCCGTTCAACGTCGAGAACACGAGCCAGAACAACGACGCGCGCGCCGTCGCGAAAGGTAAGAGTTTCGAGGAACAGTTTGCCCAGACCTTGTCCCAGCACACAGGCTCGGCCGCCAAGAACGCCGGCAACAAGGCATTAAAAAACGTCGGGCCCAGCGTGCAATACAAATTGCGCGACAAGACCGGACAGGCGCGCGAATTCCTGAACTACATGCAGCCCGTGACGCTGGAAGGCCACCAGGTGTTCCTGGCCGGCGTGCGCGCCAACCCGTCCGACCCGTTCAGCTTCATGCGCATCCCGGCCGACGACGAGCACGGCGTGCGCGAATGGATGCGCCTGCGCGCCGCGCTCGCCGATCCGGCGCTGCGCGCGGAAGCCGCCCGCCGCTACGCCGCGCGCGCGCTGCCGCCGGGCGATGCGAGCGGAACCCTCGCCACGCAGTTGCGGGAATCGGCCGCCAAGACGCTGGCGATCTTTGCCGGCGACGGCAACCAGGGCGGCTATCTCGCGGTGTCGAAATTCCTCGAGCGCATCCCCGCTGCCGAGCAGGAAAAGGCCGCGACCGTATTCATGAAGATGCTTAACGGCGCCATGTGGGAACTGTGGCAGGCTGCGCGTGCGCGCGACGGCGCGGCGCCCGTGACGCCGACCGAGACCCACGGCCGCTTCCTGCAACAGGCGACGAATGCGTTGTCCGACAGCTTTTTCTATGGCGCACCCGTGTTCCTGGCGCTGGACGATTTCAAGGAGGTCAAGGCCTCCGTGCTGCAGGTGACGCGTTCGCCGGGCAAGAAGGTGGTGTATGTCGGCTGCCTGCTGCTGGTGCTGGGCATCTTCTCGATGTTTTATATCCGCGAGCGCCGCGTCTGGGTGTGGGTGAAGCCGGCGCCGGACGGCGGCACGCACGCGCTGATGGCGATGAGCACGCAACGCAAGACGCTCGATTTCGAGCGCGAATTCGACGACCTGAAGAACAAATTGCCGCAATCGGCGTAAGCTTCGAAAAGCTAGCAACAAAGGAGACATCCATGGATATTTCATCGCAATCGCATGCCGGCGCG
Organism: Massilia luteola; assembly: GCF_034420155.1. Taxonomy (NCBI): domain Bacteria; kingdom Pseudomonadati; phylum Pseudomonadota; class Betaproteobacteria; order Burkholderiales; family Oxalobacteraceae; genus Massilia; species Massilia luteola. Next base: position 218,876 of record NZ_JAXOFN010000005.1, on the reverse strand, counting down.
CCGGACCGCGGCGCATACACCCGGCCCCCCGGCTTCTTCAAGCGCCTGACGGCCGTCGACTGGCTGTTCGGCGCCGGCCTGCTGGCCGCCGCGCTGTTCGCGCTGCAGCGCTTCGGCGCCTACATGGACGTCTACGAGCGGGGGATCCTCGTGCTGGCCGCGCCCGTGTTCGCCTGCGTCGGCTGGACCTTCAAGCCGGTGCGCTGGCTGATGCCCCTCGTGGCCCTGCTGGCGCTGTCGGCCGTGCAGCTGTACGGCGGCTCGCTCGATGCCGCCAACCAGAAATTCTTCCTCAAGTACATGCTGTCGAGCCAGTCCGCGATCCTGTGGATGAGCGCGATGTTCGTGTTCTCGACCGCGTTTTACTGGCTCGGCCTGCTCACGCGTTCGCCGTTCGGCGGCAGCGTCGGCTCCAAGCTGTGCTGGGCCGCCGTCGTGCTGGGCTTTACCGGCATGATGGTGCGCTGGTACGAGTCCTACCTGATCGGCGCGGACGTCGGGCACATCCCCGTGTCGAACCTGTACGAAGTGTTCATCCTGTTCTCGATGATCACGGCGCTGTTCTACCTGTACTACGAACAGCGCTACAAAACGCGCCAGCTGGGGCCGTTCGTGCTGCTCGTGATCTCGGCCGCCGTCGGCTTCCTGCTGTGGTACACGGTGGCGCGCGACGCCGCCGAGATCCAGCCGCTCGTGCCCGCGCTGCAAAGCTGGTGGATGAAGATCCACGTGCCCGCCAACTTCATCGGCTACGGCACGTTCTCGCTCGCGGCGATGGTCGGCGCCGCCTACCTGCTGAAGTCGCACGGCATCTTCGCCGACCGCCTGCCGGCGCTGGAAGTGCTGGACGACGTGATGTACAAGGCCATCTCCGTCGGCTTCGCGTTCTTCACCGTCGCCACGATCCTGGGCGCGCTGTGGGCGGCCGAGGCCTGGGGCGGCTACTGGTCGTGGGACCCGAAAGAGACATGGGCGCTGATCGTCTGGCTGAACTACGCGGCCTGGCTGCACATGCGCCTGATGTCCGGCCTGCGCGGCCGCGCGGCGGCGTGGTGGGCCCTCATCGGCCTGGTCGTGACGACGTTCGCCTTCCTTGGCGTGAACATGTTCCTGTCCGGGTTGCACTCGTACGGCAAGCTGTAATATGTCCGTTTATGTCGGTAGGCGGCATTTGGTAACAAATGCCCGCCTGGACGACCCGGGGGCGGCAGATGGTGTAACGTTGATATGTCGCGCGAAACACTATTTACTGCCGGAGCCGCCATGTTGATCAGAAAAAATCCGAACGGCATCGATTTGCCGTTCCCGTCCGAAATCACGCCACGCGAGGTCTATGAAGGCCGGCGCGCCTTCCTCGCCAGGGTCGCGGCGACGGCCGTCGCCGGCTCCTCGCTGTGGGAGATGGCCAATCGCGAAGCCTTCGCGCAAGGCACCGTGCAAAAGCTGCCGGCCACGCGCAATCCCGCGTTCTCGACGAACGAGAAGCAGACGCCGTTCGAGGACGCCACCCACTACAATAATTTCTACGAATTCGGCACCGACAAGGCCGACCCGGCCGCCAATGCGCACACCTTGCGCACCCGGCCGTGGACCGTGCAGATCGAAGGCGAGGTGAAAAAGCCGATGACCCTCGACCTCGACCGCCTGGTCAAGCTGGCGCCGCTGGAAGAGCGCATCTACCGCTTGCGCTGCGTCGAGGGCTGGTCGATGGTGATCCCGTGGGTCGGCTATTCGCTGGCCAGTCTCATCCGCCAGGTCGAGCCGACCGGCAACGCCAAGTACATCGAATTCACGAGCCTGGCCGATCGCAGCCAGATGCCGGGCGTGAGGAGCCGCGTGCTCGAGTGGCCGTACATCGAAGGCCTGCGCATGGACGAGGCCATGCATCCGCTCGCGCTGCTCACGGTCGGCATGTACGGGCAGGTGCTGCCGAACCAGAACGGCGCGCCGGTGCGCGTCGTCGTGCCGTGGAAATACGGCTTCAAGTCGGCCAAGTCCATCGTCAAGATCCGTTTTACGCGCGACCAGCCGCGCACGGCGTGGAACGGCATCGCGCCCGAGGAATACGGGTTTTATTCGAACGTGAATCCGAACGTCGACCATCCGCGCTGGTCGCAGGCGTCGGAGCGGCGCATCGGCGAAGGCGGGCTGTTCACGCCCAAGCGCAAGACGCTGATGTTCAACGGCTATAACGAGGTCGCCTCGCTGTACACGGGCATGGACCTCAAGAAGTATTTCTGAGCGGGCCGGCCATGGCGTTCAATCCGACCCCGAAGCAGTTCAAGGCGCTGAAAGCCGTGCTGTTCTTGGCGGCGCTGCTGCCGTTCCTGCGCATGGCGTGGCTGACCGCGACCGGCGTGCCCGTCGATCCCGTCGAGTTCCTCACGCACGGCAGCGGCGACTGGGCCCTGTACCTGCTGTGCGCCACGCTCGCCGTCACGCCGCTGCGCCGCCTGACGGGCTGGAACTGGCTCGTCCGCTTGCGGCGCATGATCGGCCTGTATACGTTCTTCTACGCGTTCATGCATTTCACGACCTTCCTGTGGTTCGACCATTTCTTCGACGTGGCCGCCATGTGGAAGGACGTGCTCAAGCGGCCGTTCATCACGGTGGGCTTCGCCGCCTTCGTGCTGCTCATCCCGCTGGCCGCGACGAGCACGAACGCGATGATCAAGCGCCTGGGCCGCAACTGGGCCAGGCTGCACAAGCTGATCTATCTGATCGCGCCGCTGGCGATCCTGCACTACTGGTGGATGAAGGCGGGGAAGCACAACTTCGAGCAGCCCATCGTCTGGGGCAGCGTCGTCGCCGTGCTCCTGCTGCTGCGCGTGTGGTGGAGCCTCGGCCGCACGTCAACCCGCGCCGGGAAACATCCTGCACCTGCATCCGTGCGATCGTGACCGGAGACCCTGATGCATACTGCCTGACATGAAGTGGCCCCTTGCGCTGGTAATCGTCGTGGTCCTGGCCCTCGCGCTCGTTTTCGGCATGGGGCGGCCGCGCTATGGGGTGCTCGAACGGTGTCTCGACCTCGGCGGCCGCTGGAATGACCAGGCGGCCGCGTGTGCGGCGCAGATGTGGCCGGATGACCGGTCACGGGGACGGGAGTAGGGTGGACACCCTGTGCCCACGCGCACGCCCGCATCACGCAAGCGCCACGCGTGAGAAATTGGGCCCCCGCCTGCGCGGGGGCGACGGTTTTCAGACGTTCACGATCGTTTCGAGCGCGAACAGGTCCGCCGGATTCTCGCGGCGCCGGATGACATGCACCTGGTCGCCATCGACGAGCACCTCGGCCGCACGCCCGCGCGTGTTGTAGTTCGAGGCCATCGTGAACCCGTACGCACCGGCCGCCATCATGGCCAGCACGTCGCCCGGCTCGACGGCCAGGTCGCGGTCGCGCGCGAGCCAGTCGCCCGATTCGCACACCGGGCCGACGAGGTCGTACGTGACGGCCGCGCCGTCGCGCTGCACGACCGGCTTGACGTCCATCCAGGCCTGGTACAGGGTCGGGCGCGCCATGTCGTTCATCGCGGCGTCGACGACGCAGAAATTCTTTTCCTCGCCCGGCTTGAGGAACTCGACGGACATCAGCAGCACGCCCGTGTTGCCGACGATGGAACGGCCCGGCTCGAAGATCACCTTGAGCGGACGGCCGCCGTGCTTCTCGGCGCGCCAGGCATCCACGCGCGCGAACACGCGCTCGACGTAGTGGGCGATCGGCACCGGCGACGACTCGCCCGTGCCGTAGTCGATGCCCAGGCCGCCGCCCACGTCCAGGTGGTGAATGTGGATGCCTTCGCTCGCCAGCGTGTCGATCAGTTCGATCAGCTTGTCCAGCGCTTCCAGCAGCGGGGCGTCGTCCAGCAGCTGCGAGCCGATATGGCAGTCGATGCCGACGACGTCCAGGTGCGGCAGCTGCGCGGCCGTGCGGTAGGTTGCCAGCGCGTCCGAGAACGCGACGCCGAACTTGCTGGCCTTGAGGCCGGTCGCGATGTACGGATGGGTCTTGGCGTCGACGTTCGGGTTCACGCGCAGCGAGACGGGCGCGCGCTTGCCCATGCGGCCGGCGACTTCGTTGATGCGGTGCAGTTCCGGGATCGACTCGACGTTGAAGCACAGGATGCCCTTCTCGAGCGCCAGCGCGATCTCGGCCGCGGTCTTGCCCACGCCCGAAAAGATCACCTTGCCCGGGTCGCCGCCGGCGGCGATCACGCGCAGCAGTTCACCGCCCGAGACGATGTCGAAGCCGGCGCCTTGCCGCGCCAGCAGGTCGAGGATGGCCAGGTTGGAGTTGGCCTTCATCGCATAGCAGACCAGCGCATCGCGGCCCGCGCACGGGCGCGCGTAGCCGGCGAAGTTTTCCAGCAGCTGGGCTTTGGAATAGACGTAGGTCGGGGTGCCGTGTTCCGTGGCGATGGCGGACAGGGGAACGCGTTCGGCGTACAGGACGCCGTCTTGATAGGTGAAGTGAGACATGGAGTCGGTGCTTACTGTTGGGTGGCCGGCGGCGGCAGGTTGGGCGCCTCGGTATTGTTCGCGTTCGAGCCGGCGGCGGGGACCGTCACGCCGGCGGCGGGGGCCGGGGGCGAGATCTGGATGGCCGGCGTGGCCGTGTTCTGGGTGGTGCCGGTCGCGGCCGCGTGGGTGTTCGCGGCGGGGATCCGGGCGGGCGGCTTGGGCATGGTGAGCGGACCGGTCTGGCCGCAGGCCGAGAGCGCCATCAGGGTCGCCAGGCTTGTCAGGAGCGCAAATGGGGACTTCACGTTTAGAATCACGGTTTGATTAGCAGACCTTGGAGTGTAGCATGACCGAATCCGAATTTTTGGCCCTGGCCGAGTCCACCCTGAACGAGATCGAGCACGCGTTCGACCGCCTGTTCGAGCAGGACGTGGTCGACGTCGAGTGCAAGCGCAGCGGCAACGTCCTCGAGATCGAGTTCGTCGACAACGGCTCGAAGATCATCGTCAACAGCCAGGCGCCGCTGCAGGAAATGTGGATCGCGGCGCGGGCCGGCGGTTTCCATTACAAGCGCGTGGGCGATGAGTGGCGCAATACGCGCAACGACACGGAGTTCTTCACGTCGTTGTCCGATTTCGCCACGGAGCAGGGCGGCGCCCCGGTCAAGTTGCGTTGAATTCGTCGGCGTGCGCATGGTGGGCACGGGGTGCCCACCCTACGGCCGTAGGGTGGGCGGCCCCCGCCCACGCGTAACGCCGGCACGAGGCGGTGTCGGAAATTAAAACAGTTCGTTGCGCACCGCGTCGCGCGATTTCTGCTCGGACGCCGGCTGCGCCGGCCCCACGTCGAGCGACTGCACCCCCGTGCCCGGCGGGTTCTCGGCGTAATAGTACTCGTCGCCGTACTGCACGAGACCCGGCGGTACCGGGCGCTCGACCACCGGCTCGTTCTTGAGCGCCTTCTGCATGAAGCCGATCCAGATCGGCAGCGCCAGGCCGCCGCCCGTCTCGCGGTTGCCCAGGTTGCGCGGCTGGTCGTAGCCGATCCACGCGATGCCCACCAGGTGCGGCTGGTAGCCGGCGAACCAGGCGTCGATCGAGTCGTTCGTCGTCCCCGTCTTGCCCGCGATGTCCGGGCGCTTCAGGATCTGCTGCGCCTTGGCCGCCGTGCCGTAGCGGGCCACGTCCTTGAGCATGCTGTCCATCAGCCACGCGTTGCGCTCGTCGATGACGCGGTTGGCGTCGACGCCGGCGCGGTCCGGACGCGCTTCCGACAGCACCTTGCCGTCCGCATCCGTCACCTTGGAGATGATGTAGGGGCTGATGCGGTAGCCGCCGTTGGCGAACACGGAATAGGCGCCGGCCATCTGCAGCGGCGTCGTCGCGCCCGCGCCCAGCGCCAGGGTCAAATAAGGCGGGTTCTTGTCCGGGTCGAAGCCGAAGCGGGTCGCGTATTCCTGGCCGTAGCGGGCGCCGATCTTGTTCAGGATCCGGATCGAGATCATGTTCTTCGACTTGGTCAGGCCGCGCCGCATCGTCATCGGGCCTTCGTACTTGTTGTCGTAGTTCTTCGGTTCCCACGCCTGGCCGCCCGTCGATCCGGCGTCGAACGAGATCGGCGCGTCGTTGATGACGGTCGCGGGCGAGAAGCCCCGTTCCAGCGATGCCGAATAGATGAACGGCTTGAACGAGGACCCCGGCTGGCGCCAGGCCTGCGTGACGTGGTTGAACTTGCTGCGGTTGAAGTCGAAGCCGCCGACCAGCGCGCGGATCGCGCCGTCGTCCGGATTGACGGCGATGAAGGCCGATTCCACTTCCGGCAGTTGCGTGATGTTCCACGCCGAGCCGCCGTCCTGCGTCACGCGGATGACGGCGCCGCGGCGCACGCGCCGGGTCTCGGCCGCCTTGGGCGACAGCCAGTCCTTGGCGAATGCCAGGCCCGGGCCCGCGATCGTGATCTCCTCGCCCGACGCCAGCACGGCCTTCACCTGCGCGGGCGAGGCCGACAGCACGACGGCGGCGACGATGTCGTCCGAATCGGGATGCTCGGCCAGTTCCGCTTCGATGGCTTCGTCGGCGTCGCCCTTGGCGGACGGGATCTCGATGTATTTTTCCGGGCCGCGGTACGGGTGGCGGCGCTCGTAGTCCATCACGCCGCGGCGCAGCGCCAGGTAGGCGGCGTCCTGGTCGGCCTTGGTGATCGTCGTGAACACGTTCAGGCCGCGCGTATAGGTGTCTTCCTTGAACTGTTCGTAGACCAGCTGGCGCGCCATCTCGGCCACGTATTCGGCGTGCACGCCGAACGCCGTGCTGTCCGTCTTGATCTTGAGTTCCTCGTTCTTCGCCTGTTCGAACTGGGCGTCCGTGATGTAGTGCAGGTCGTGCATGCGCACCAGGATGTACTGTTGGCGCACGCGCGCACGCTTGGGATTGACGACCGGGTTGTAGGCCGACGGCGCCTTCGGCAGGCCGGCCAGCATCGCCGCCTCGGCGATCGAGATGTCTTTCAGGTCCTTGCCGAAGTAGATCTGCGCGGCCGACGAGAAACCGAACGCGCGCTGGCCCAGGTAGATCTGGTTCATGTAGACCTCGAGGATCTGGTCCTTGGTGAGGTTCTTTTCGATCTTGTAGGCCAGCAGCGCCTCGTAGGCCTTGCGCTTGAGGGTCTGCTCGGACGACAGGAAGAAGTTGCGCGCCACCTGCTGGGTGATGGTCGATGCGCCCTGGCGCGCGCCGCCGGTGGCGTTGTGGATGGCCGCGCGCAGGATGCCCCAGTAGTCCACGCCGCCGTGTTCGTAGAAGCGGTCGTCCTCGATCGCGAGCACGGCCTTCTTCATCACGTCGGGAATCTCCTTGAAGTGGACGAGGGTGCGGCGCTCCTCGCCGAATTCGCCGATCAGCACGTTGTCGGCCGTGAAGATCCGCAGCGGCATCTTGGGCCGGTAGTCGGTGAGGGTGTCGAGGGCGGGCAGGTTCGGATACGCCATCGCCAGCGCGAACACGACCACCAGCACGCCGCAGGCGGCCAGGCCCGCCAGGGTGGCGAGGAGGGTCAGGAGGATGCGCTTGGGAGTGTGCTTGGGCGAAGAAGACTGCGGCGCGGGGCTGCCCCCGTTTTGGGATGCTTTCATGCGGGAAGTGGGCTCGCTTTATTGATCCAGTTCATTATAAGGCAGGGGCGTTTTTGAGGCACTGATAGACAAGTGAACAACAGGTGTGGAAGCGGTGACAATATTGATCGATATCAGGGAGTAACGAAGTGTCGCTTTCCTGCTTCGCCTGAATATGTTCCCGTGTAGAAATTTCTTGTCCTTGCACATCAGTATTGCTACGATTCAATGCAGTGCCTGATATATCCGCACTATATCCATGATTTTTCAATAGTTCCCCACGCGGGCGTTCAAAGCCGTTCCGACATTTCAGGAACGCAGAAGTAGCAGAGAGGGAGTGCGCTCGTGATCAGTCTAGGTTCCTTGTTCGGACAGAAGAGCCCGCCATTGGTCGGACTCGATATCAGTACGTCCGGCGTGCGCCTGGTCGAGTTGTCCGACGGCGGCAAGGGCGAATTGCGGCTCGAACGCCATGCGGCCGAACCGCTGCCGCGCGGCGCGGTCGTCGACGGCAACATCGAGAATATCGAAGCGGTGTCGGACGCGGTGCGCCGCGTCGTGCAGAAGAGCGGCACCCGCATCAAGCACGTGGCGCTCGGCATGCCGCCGGCCGCCGTCATCACCAAGAAAATCATCCTGCCTGCCGGCCTGCCGGAAGACCAGCTCGAAGTGCAGGTCGAATCCGAGGCCAGCCAGTATATCCCGTTCGCGCTGGACGAGGTCAGCCTCGACTTCGACGTGATCGGGCCGGCCGCCAACTCGCCCGAGGACATGGAAGTGATGCTGGCCGCCGCGCGCCGCGAAAAGGTCGAGGATCGCGTCGCCATCGCCGAAGCGGCGGGGCTGACGGCCACCGTGATGGACATCGAATCGTATGCCGCGCGCGCCGCGCTGCAGCGCCTGCTCGACGAGGACAACGGCCCGAAGGACCGCATCGTCGCGCTGTTCCAGATCGGCGCCCAGGCCACCCACGTCTCGGTGCTGCAGAACGGCGAGACCGTCTACGAACGCGAGCAGCCGTTCGGCGGCGTGCAGCTGACCCAGGACATCGTGCGCGCCTACGGCCTCTCGTTCGAGGAAGCGGAAACGCGCAAGAAGGCGGGCGACCTGCCGGACAATTATCGCGCCGACCTGCTGGCGCCGTGGCTGGAGAACGCCGCGCTGGAAGTCACGCGCGCGATCCAGTTCTTCTACACGTCGACGCCGTACACGCGCATCGACCAGATCTGCCTCGCGGGCGGCAGCGCCCAGCTGGCCGGCCTGCCCGACATCATCGCGGGCCGCACGCGCATCGCGACCTCCGTCGTGGCGCCGTTCCACGGCATGCAACTGGGCGCCGGCGTGCGCGAGCAGCAGTTGCGCAACGACGCACCCGGTTATCTCGTTGCCTGCGGCCTGGCGTTGCGGAGGTTCGGCTGATGATCCGCATTAACCTGCTCCCGCACCGGGAAGCGAAGCGCAAGCAGAAGCAGACCGCGTTCGCCGCGCTGCTGGCCCTGGGCGGCGTCGCCGGCGCCGCGCTCGTGCTGCTCGTGGGCGGCTACAACGCGAGCCGTATCGCGGTCCACAACGAACGCAACCTGGTGCTCAAGAACGCCAACGCGGAACTGGACAAGAAGATCAGCAAGATCGCCAGCCTGAAGTCCGAGATCGAGGGCCTGAAGGCGCGCCAGCAGGCCGTCGAGGACTTGCAGGGCGACCGCAACCAGCCCGTCTACCTGCTCGACGAACTGGTGCGCCAGACGCCGGAGGGCGTGTACCTCAAGGGCTTCAAGCAGGACGGCCAGCGCGTGATGCTGAACGGTTACGCGCAGTCGCAGGAGCGCGTGGCGGAATTGCTGCGCAACCTGTCCGGCAACTCGCCGTGGCTCGAGCGTCCGGATCTGACCGAGGTGCGCGCCGCCACGCTCGCGCAGAGCAAGACCGGACGCAAGGTCGTCGAATTCACGTTGAACGTCGCGATCAAGCGCGCCCGCCAGAACGACGACGACGGCAAGCCGGGCACCACGAAAAAGAGCGCGAACGCCGCGACCACGGCAGGCACCAAGTCATGAACATCGATCTGAAACAGTCTTTCGCCGACCTGGCGGCCCAGTTCGAGGGCCTGCAGGGACGCCATCCGGGCCTGTGGCCGCTGGCGCCGCGCCTGTTGTGCGCGGCCGCCGTGATGGTCGCTGTCATGGGCCTCGGCTACTTCTTTTACTGGAGCGGCCAGTTCGAGGAACAGGACGCCCTCGCCGCGCAGGAACTCAAGCTGCGCGACGACTACAAGATCAAGATGGCGCAGGCCATCAACCTGGACGCGCTGGAAGCCCAGCAGCAGCAGGTGAACCTCTACGTCGAGCGCCTCGAAAAGCAGTTGCCGAGCAAGGCCGAGATGGCGGCGCTGCTGTCCGACATCAACCAGGCCGGCATCGGGCGCGGCCTGCAGTTCGAGCTGTTCAAGCCGGGCCAGGTCGTCGTCAGGGATTACTATGCCGAGCTACCGATCGACATCAAGGTCACGGGCCACTACCACGACATCGGCGAGTTCGCGGCCGACATGGCCAAGATGCCGCGCATCGTCACCCTGAACAACCTGGCCCTCACGGCCGGCAAGGACGGCACGCTGTCGCTGGACGCCATCGCCAAGACTTTCCGCTACCTCGACCAGGATGAACTGGACGCGCAGGCGAAGGCGCGCAAGACCAAGAAGAACGGCAAGGGCGGCAAGGGGAGCAAGGCATGAGCGCGCGCATCGTGATGGGGATGGCGCTGGCGTCCGCGCTGCTGGCCGGCTGCGGCGATTCCGACGTGCGCGAGGTGCGCGACTGGATGGAACAGGTGAAGCACGACACCCACCCGACCGTGAAGCCGCTGCCCGCGCCCAAGGATTTTCTGCCCTACGCCTATGGCGCGAAGGATGCCGTCGACCCGTTCGACCCGAACAAGCTGCTGGGCGAGCTGGCCCGCACGGCGGCGACCTCGAACAACCCGAACCAGCCGGACCTGCAGCGGCCGCGCGAGCTGCTGGAGACCTTCCCGCTCGACACCATGCAGATGGTCGGCACGATGGAAAAAGGCGGCACCCGCTATGCGCTGCTGCAGGTGGACCGCTCGCTGTATCAGGTGAAGACGGGCCAGCGCATCGGCCAGAATTTCGGCGTCGTCACGCACGTGGGCGAGGACGCCATCGACATCCGTGAAGTGGTGCAGGACGCCGCCGGAGAATGGTCCGGCCGCGAGGCGAAGCTGGAGCTGCAAACCAAGGAGAACCATAAATGACCCGATTCCTTTCCGTCGCCGGCGGACTGCTGCTGGCGCTGGCCGCGGCGGGCGCCTGGGCCCAGGACAACGCGATCGAGTCGATCAGCGCCAACCAGCAGGGCGGCAACGTCGTCATCAAAGTGGCCATGAAGGAGGCGCCGAAGCAGCCGCCGATCGGCTTCTCGATCACCAATCCGGCCCGCATCGCCCTCGATTTCGGCGCCACCGCCAACGCCACCGGCAAGACCGCCCAGGACATCAACCTGGGCGACGTGCGCGGCGTGAACGTGGTGCAGGCGGGCACGCGCACGCGCCTCGTGCTGAACCTCAAGCGCGTGCTGAACTACGCCGCCGCCGTCGACGGCAAGGACGTCATCGTCACCGTCGAAGGCTCGGGCGCGCCCGCGCGTGCGGTCGACGCGTCCGGCCAGCCGGCGGTCGCGGCCACCGCCGCGCCCGTCGCGTCGCAACTGCTGCGCGACCTCGATTTCCGTCGCGGCAGCAATGGCGAAGGCCGCATCGTCGTCGACCTACCGAACGGCCAGGTCGCCGTCGACGTGCGCCAGGTCGGGACGCAGATCCTCGTCGACTTCCTCAAGACCGGCGTGCCGCCCTCGCTGCGCCGCCGCCTGGACGTGACCGACTTCGGCACGCCAGTGTCGCGCATCACGACGACGCCGCAGGGAGAGAACACGCACATGGTCGTGGACACCCAGGGCAACTGGGAGCAGAGCGTCTACCAGAGCGACACCCAGCTCGTCATCGACGTCAAGCCCGTGAAGGAAGACCCGAACCGTCCGGCCGGCGGCGCCGGCGGCACGGGCTACCGGGGCGAGAAGCTGTCGTTCAACTTCCAGAACGTCGAGGTGCGCCAGGCGTTGCAGGCGATCGCCGACATCTCGGGCCTGAACATCATCACGAGCGACTCCGTCACCGGCAACCTCACGCTGCGCCTGAAGGACGTGCCGTGGGACCAGGCGCTCGACGTCGTCCTGCAGGCCAAGGGCCTGGACATGCGCAAGAACGGCAACGTGCTGTGGATCGCGCCCAAGGAAGAATTGCTGACCAAGGAAAAGCTGGAGCTCGAACAGCGCGCCCAGATCTCCGAACTGGAGCCGCTGCACTCCGAGATCTTCCAGCTGAACTACCAGAAGGCGGAAGCGTTCCGCACCGTGTTCGGCCTGGACCAGACGGGCAGCGCGAGCAGCGACGGCAGCGGCAAGAACCGCGTGCTGTCCAAGCGCGGCAGCGCCATCATCGATCCGCGCACGAACCAGCTGTTCGTGACCGACATCGCCTCCAAGATCGAGGACATCCGCAAACTGATCCAGAAGACCGACGTCGCGACCAAGCAGGTGCTCGTCGAAGCGCGCCTCGTGGAAGCGAACGACGGCTTCTCGCGCAACCTCGGCGCCAAGCTCGGTTTCGCCGACCTGCGCAACCTGCGTGGCGGCGATTCGGGCTACCAGGTCAACGGCAACCAGCGCGTGGCGATCGGCGGCAACCTGACGGGCGTGGGCCAGATCACGGGCCAGACCCCGGACAAGGGCGACGGCTATACCAACAGCACGCTGGTCAACCTGCCGGCGTCCGGCATCAACGGCGTGACCGCGCCGACGATCGCGTTCTCGCTGTTCTCCTCGGCCGCGAACCGCTTCCTCAACCTGGAACTGTCGGCGCTGGAAGCGGACGGCAAGGGCAAGATCATCTCCAGCCCGCGCGTCGTCACCGAAGACAACGTCCCGGCCATCATCGAGCAGGGCGTCGAACTGCCGTACCAGCAGGCCACCAGCAGCGGTGCCACGTCGGTCACGTTCAAGAAGGCGAACCTCAAGCTGGAAGTCACGCCGCAGATCACGCCGGACGGCAACGTCGTGCTGGACGTGGACGTCGCCAAGGATTCGAAGGGCGAGTCGACCACGGCGGGCTTCGCCATCAACACCCAGCACGTGAAGACGAAGGTGATGGTCGAAAACGGCGGCACGGTGGTGCTGGGCGGTATCTACCAGATGACCGAGACCCACAACGACAGCAAGGTGCCGCTGTTCGGCGACATCCCCGTCGTGGGCAACCTGTTCAAGTCGACGTCGCGCGAGAACACCAAGACCGAGCTGCTCGTCTTCATCACGCCGAAGATCGTGGCCGAGCGCGTGCAGAACGGCCATTGACAGAACCATCCATAACAGCAAACACATGAAGAATTCCACGACTGAATCCGCCGCGCGCCACGGCGTGCGCGCGGCCGGCCTGATGATGGCCATGGTGTTGACCGCATGCGGCGGCGGCGGCGGCAATCCCGGGACGGTGAGCGGCGGTACGGGCTCCGGCAGCACGGGCACCGGCACCGGCACGGGCACCACCGCGACCGCGGCGCCGTCCGTCACCTTGGGCTTCACGAATGCCGCCGGCGCCTCGTCCACCGCGCTCACCGGCGCCACGCCGCTGACCGTCAAGGCCACCGTGCTGGATGCCGGCAAGAAGCCGGTCCCGAACGCGATCGTGACCTTCGCCACCGACAATGCGCTGGCCGTGTTCTCGCCCACCGCCGGCACCGCGCTCACGGACGTCAATGGTGTCGCGACCATCTCCATGCGCGCCGCCAGCCTGGCCGCCGGCGGCGCGGGCACCGTGACCGCCACGTCGAACGTGGCCGGCACGACCGCGACCGGCACCGCCAACTATTCGGTCGGCGCCACGACGCTGACCTTCGGCACCCTGAGCGCCAGCCCCGCCAGCATCCAGGCCTATGGCTCGACCGTGCTGTCCGTCGACGTGTTGAACGGATCGAGCAAGTACACCGACCAGCAGGTCAACGTCAGCTTCAGCTCCGCCTGCGTCACGGCCGGCAAGGCGACGCTGGCCGCGACCGTGCCGACCAATAACGGCACCGTCCAGACGGTGTACCGCGACAAGGGCTGCGCCAACAACGATACGATCACCGTGTCGGCCGCCGGTGTCGCCAAGTCGGCGTCGGCCACGCTGACGATCGCCCCACCGGCCGCCGCGTCGGTGCAGTTCGTCGGCGCGTCGCCCACCAACCAGTCGATCGTGATCCAGGGCCAGGGCGGCAACGGCCGCACCGAGACGGCCACGCTGACGTTCAAGGTCGTCGACATCTTCGGCAACCCGCTCGCCGGCAAGCAGGTGAATTTCACGACGGCCTCGACGTCCGTCAAGATCAACAAGGCGAGCGATACGACCGACGCCACCGGCCAGGTCGTGACCACCGTGAATTCGGGCAGCGTGCCCACGTCGTTCCGCGTCCAGGCCACGCTGCCGGGCACCGCCACCAACGGCGGCGCCGACATCTCGACCTTGTCCGACTCGATCGTCGTGACGACGGGCCTGCCGGTGCAGCGCGCGTTCTCGCTGAGCTCCGGCTCGTTCAACGTCGAGGGCTGGACCCTGGACAATCCGTCGGCCACGAACGTGCAGGTGATGCTGGCCGACGCCTTCGGCAACCCGGTCCCGGACGGCACGCCGGTCGTGTTCCAGACGAATATGGGCGCCATCGGCTCGTCCGACAAGGGCGGCTGCAATACCGTCAACGGCGTGTGCTCGGTTGCGTTCCGCACGCAGGCGCCGCGGGCGGCGACGCCGGGCCTGCCGGCCACGCCGTGCAATGCCGTGACGCCGGACGCGACCCGCGCCGGCCTGGCCACGATCTGCGCCAGCTCGACGGACGGCACCAACACCGTGTTCGACAAGACGGCCATCTTCTTCAGCGGCAGCAGCGTGAAGTACGTGTACATGGACGGCAGCACGACGCCGCTGGACCTGAGCAAGCCCGTCGACCTCGGCGCCATCAGCGGCAGCGCGACCAAGGTGTTTGCACTGCAGCTGAACGACCTCAACAACAACCCGATGCCGGCCGGTTCCAAGGTCGAGATCACGAGCATGCTCAACGGCAACGCCGCCCCGGTGATGCCCGGCACCGTGCCGAATATCGCGCCGCATTCGAACGTCAACGTGGACGATCCGACCGGGATGACGGTCGGCGCCGACCCGCAGGGCTCCACGCACGTGTTCAGTATTTCGAGCACGAATCCGACCCAATGCTCGCCGGCCCAGGCCTCGTTCAACGTGTCGGTTACCACGCCTTCTGGCTTGGCGACCATTATTCCGTTTAAACTGTCGTTCACCTGCCCGTAAGTTTTCTTAGGGGATGCCCGATTGCAACAGAACGGCCAGGGCATACCTGGCCGTTTTTATTTGAACTCGTACACGTGTCTGACTGTAAGAACAACAACATCTTCCTCGTCGGCCTGATGGGAGCCGGCAAGACCACCATCGGCCGGCTGCTGGCGCGGCGCCTGGACCTGACCTTCATCGATTCCGACCACGAGATCGAGGCGCGCACCGGCGCCACGATTCCGTGGATCTTCGAGATCGAAGGGGAGGCCAGCTTCCGCCGCCGCGAAGCCGACGTGATCCGCGAGTTGACGTCCCAGAACGGCATCGTGCTGGCCACCGGCGGCGGCGCCGTGCTGAACCCGGCCAGCCGCGCGCTGCTGGCCGAGCGGGGTACCGTGATCTACCTGCGCGCCAGCGTGTCCAGCATCCTGCAGCGCACGGCGCACGACAAGAATCGTCCGCTGCTGCAGACGGCCGACCCGCGCCGCAAACTCGAGGACCTGACCGAGCAGCGCGAGCCGCTGTACCGCGAGATCGCCGACATCGTCATCGATACGGGCCGACCTAACGTACAATCGATGGTTCAGACCATTCTGGACCAGATCGACGCCAGAAGCGCCGCGCACGAACGGTCCAAGGCAAAACCGACAATGAACGAACAGACATGCATTTCCCTTAACGTCGAGCTGGGCGACCGCAGCTATCCGATTGCGATCGGACGCGGCCTGCTGGACGATTCCTCCCTTTTACAGCGCCACATCGGCGGCGGCGGCAAGGTGGCCATCGTCACCAACACGACCGTCGCCCCGCTGTACCTGGAAAAGGTCGCGGCGCCGCTGCGCGCGGCCGGGCGCGAGGTCGTGCCCATCATCCTGCGCGACGGCGAGGAATATAAAACCTGGGAGAGCCTGAACGAGGTGTTCGACGCGCTGCTCGCCAATAAATGCGACCGCAAGACGACGCTCGTCGCGCTGGGCGGCGGCGTGATCGGCGACATGACGGGCTTCGCCGCCGCCACGTACATGCGCGGCGTGCCGTTCGTGCAGATCCCGACGACGCTGCTCGCGCAGGTCGATTCGTCCGTGGGCGGCAAGACCGGCATCAACCACCCGCTGGGCAAGAACATGATCGGCGCGTTCTACCAGCCGCGCGCCGTCATCGCCGACACCGCGACGCTCGACACGCTGCCTGCGCGCGAACTGTCGGCCGGCCTGGCGGAAGTCATCAAGCACGGCGCCATCCTCGACGCCGGCTTCTTCGACTGGATCGAGGCCAACATCGCCCAGCTGATGGCACGCGACCACGCGGCGCTCGCGCACGCGATCGCGCGCTCGTGCGAAATCAAGTCCGACGTCGTCGCGCGCGACGAACGCGAAGGCGGCCTGCGCGCCGTGCTGAATTTCGGCCACACCTTCGGCCACGCGATCGAGTCCGGCCTGGGCTATGGCGAATGGCTGCACGGCGAGGCCGTCGGCTGCGGCATGGTGATGGCGGCCGACCTGTCGCGCCGCCTGGGCCTGATCGACGCCGCCGCGCTCGAGCGCGTGCGCGCGCTGGTGCAAGCGGCCGGGCTGCCCGTGGTGGCGCCGGACCTGGGCGTCGAGCGCTGGATCGAGCTGATGGAAGTCGACAAGAAGAACGAGGGCGGCGCGATCA
Source organism: Massilia luteola (assembly GCF_034420155.1). Lineage (NCBI taxonomy): Bacteria > Pseudomonadati > Pseudomonadota > Betaproteobacteria > Burkholderiales > Oxalobacteraceae > Massilia > Massilia luteola. Next base: position 202,270 of record NZ_JAXOFN010000005.1, on the reverse strand, counting down.
AGTTCATCCTCCTGAAGCCGCTGGGCAGCCCGAGCATCACGAACGCCCCGCGCGAGCTGCTGGAAGCCACGTTGGCGGCCTCGGTCGGTACACCTTCGCGATGATCGACTTCGACGCCCACCTGGCTCCTTACGCGGCGCAGTCGTCGAAGAGCCGTGGGCGTCGCCACCAGGAAGCCGCGCCGGGGTCGCGCAGCGAGTTCCAGCGCGACCGCGACCGCATCATCCACTCGACCGCGTTCCGCCGGCTCGAATATAAGACCCAGGTCTTCCTCAATCACGAGGGCGACCTGTTCCGCACCCGCCTCACGCACTCGATCGAAGTGGCCCAGATCGCGCGCACGCTGGCGCGCAGCCTGCGCCTGAACGAGGACCTGGTCGAAGCGACGGCCCTCGCGCACGATCTCGGCCACACGCCGTTCGGCCACGTCGGCCAGGACGTGCTGAACGACTGCATGAAGGACCATGGCGGCTTCGAGCACAACCTGCAAAGCCTGCGCGTCGTCGATCACCTCGAAGAGCACTACGGCGCCTTCGACGGCCTGAACCTGACGTTCGAGACGCGCGAAGGCATCCTGAAACACTGCTCGCTGGCGAACGCGCGCCAGCTGGGCGACCTCGGCCAGCGCTTCATCGACAGGACGCAACCGAGCCTGGAAGCGCAGCTGACGAACCTCGCCGACGAAATCGCCTACAACAACCACGACATCGACGACGGCCTGCGTTCGGGCCTGTTGACGATGAAGCAGATGGAAGAGGTGGACCTGTTCGCGCGCCTGCACCGCGAGGTGGTGCGGCAGTACCCCGGCCTGCCGGGCCGGCGCGAGCTGTACGAGACGATCCGCCTGATGATCACGGCGATGACGGCCGACCTGGCCGCGACGTCGGCCGACCTGCTGGCGGACGCCGCGCCGCACAGCATCGAGGACGTGCGCGCGGGGCCGCCGCTGATCCGCTTTTCGCCGGCGATGCGTGCGGAGACGACGGCCCTGAAACGCTTCCTGCATGCGAACCTGTACCGCCACTACCAGGTGAACCGCATGCGCGTGAAGGCGAGCCGCGTCGTGCACGAGCTGTTCGATGCCTTCCTGACCGATCCCGTGCTGCTGCCGCCGGATTACCAGGTGGCGCCAAGCGACGCGATGAAGCAGGCACGCAAGATTGCCGATTACATCGCCGGGATGACGGATCGGTATGCGATCAAGGAACACCGGCGCATCTATTCGCTCGATACGTTCTGATGCTTACTCGCTGCGCGCGAACACGCGCAGGCGGTGCCCATCCGGATCGGCGGCCGTGAACGTATAACCGAAATCCATCCGTGTCGGCGCCTGCAGGATGCGCACGCCGCTGTCGCGCCATTTGCCGTGCAGCGCATCGACCTCGGCATCGTCCCCGACGCGGAACGCGAGTTCGCTGCCGCTGCCGTGGAAGTCGGCGGCCGGTTCGGCGGCGGACTTCGCCCACAGGCCCAGGATGCGCCCGTTTTCCAGCATGAACAGGACAAAGGTGGGCGAGGCTTCGACGTGCTGGGTGTCCAGCAGCGTGGCATACAGGCGTGCGCTCGCGTGCGGATCGGCGACGTAGAGGATCGTATAGGTTGGGGTCAGCATGGTGGTTCTCCTTGGCTGGTTGACAGTGCGGCCAGTGTAGGGAGCTCCCGTGTCAATTCCTGTCAGTAGCCGACAATTCGGGGTCAGAGCCCGGTGTTAGCTGAACAGCGACGGCGCTGCCAGTTGTCCCAGCAGCTTCTTGATCGGCGCCGGGAGCGGCGCGTCGGCGCTGGCCGCCAGGTCCCACCACACGTGGCCCGCCGGCGTCGCGCCGCGCACGTGCAGGCCGATGCGGTACGGCTGGATGTGCAGGCGGTAGTGGGTAAAGCCGTGCACCAGCGGCAGCAGCGGTTCCACGTCGGCGACGTTGCCGAATTCGCCGGCGGCGCCGGCCAGCGTCGGTGCGGACACGTCGTCCGCCTCATCCAGCGCCACGTGGCCGTCGTATTCCGGCAGTGACAACAAGCCGCCCCAGATGCCGGAGTCCGGCCGCTGCTGCAGCAGCACCTGGCCGTTGTCGACGATGGCCAGCATCAGCGCGCGCCGTTCCGGCGTCGCCTTTTTCGGTTTCGGCACGGGCAGGACGGACGTGCGGTCGGTGGCGAACGCCACGCAGCGCGCCTGCAGCGGACAGCGGCCGCAATCCGGCTTGCCGCGCGTGCACAGCGTGGCGCCCAGGTCCATCAGGCCCTGCGTATAGGCTTCGATGCCGTCGCCTTCCGGCAGCAGGGCATCGGCGCGGCGCCACAGCGCGTCTTCCACCGGCTTGATGCCGGGGTAGTCGTCGATGCCGAACACGCGCGCGAACACGCGTTTCACGTTGCCGTCCAAGATCGCGGCGCGCACGCCGCTGGAAAACGCGGCGATGGCGGCGGCGGTCGAGCGGCCGATGCCGGGCAGGTCGGCCAGCAGCGCCGGGTCGCTCGGGAACACGCCGCCGTAGTCCGCGACGATGCGCTTGGCGCACGCGTGCAGGTTGCGCGCCCGCGTGTAGTAACCGAGGCCGCTCCAGTGGGCCATCACGTCTTCCGATGGTGCCGCGGCGAGGTCGTGCACGGTCGGGAAACGCTCCAGGAAGCGTGCGTAATACCCCAGCACCGCGGTCACCTGCGTCTGCTGCAGCATGATTTCGGAGAGCCAGATGCGGTAGGCGTCGCGCGTGTTCTGCCAGGGCAGGGCGTGGCGGCCATGGGCGCGCTGCCAGGCTATGACGGCGCGCGCAAAGCTCGGGTCGGACAGGGTTTCGGTGTCGGTGCTGCGTTTCATGAAGTGGCTGATCTGCCGTCAGGCGGCTTGCAGTTCGGGCAGGTCGGCGCGCAGCGCATCGGCAACGGCGTCGGACAGACTCGCCAGCCGCGCCTTGACCTGCTCCAGGTCGTGTTGGGCCGCCTCGAAGGCGGTGATTTTCTGTTCCAGGCTTTCGGTGGCGTCCAGGATGCGCTGGATCGACGCCTGGCGGTGGCGCAGCTGGTCGCGGTGCTGGCGGATCTGCGCTTCGAGCGGCGCATTGACCACTTTCAGCCACGCCTCCACGTCGCCGTTCGCCTCGCGGAACGCGAATTTTACACGCGACGCGATGGAATCGAAAAAGCGTTCGAGCAGCGTGCCGCGGCTCGTGATGAGCAGCGCCGCGGTGCCGAACTGCTTGAGGTAGATGGCTTCGATGGCGTCGATGTCGCGGCGGTAGCGTTCCAGCGACAGCGTGGCCGGCAGCGCCAGCGCGAGACCGTGCTCGGTGGAGAAGCGGCGCACCATCGACTCCATCATCGCGGCGATCTCGGCGATCTTGGCGGCGGCGGCATCCAGGCTGGCGCGCACCTGCTCGAAGAACACGCGTACCGGCGCGCGCATGCCGGTGGAAAAGCGCGCGGCTTCCATCGCGGCGCGCACGGCGTCGACGTGGTCCTGCACGACGTCCATGCCGATGCTGGAATACAGATCCGTCGACAAGGTCGTGAACACGGCGCGCGTGCCCTGCAGCTTGAACAGGCTGGCGTCGAATTCCTTCTTTTCCATCTCGACGCGGCGCATCATGTGGGTGATCACGCCCTGGTTCTTGCCGCGCAGGCCTTGCAGTTCCTGCAGCTGCTCGACGAGGTCGCGCCCGCGCGCGGCGAGCAGCGCGGCCTGGGCGCCCGTCAAGGTCGCGAGGTCGTCCTGCAGCTGGCGGCGCAGGATGTCCTGGCGCGCCGGGATCAGTTCGTGGAACAGCGCCGATTCCAGCGCGCCCACGCGGCTCTTTTCGAACAGCCCGAGGTCGCCCGTGATCTTGCCCACGAGGGCCTTCTGCGCGGAGACGGGGAACACCTGCGTGTCCGCCACGCCCAGCAGGCGCGCCGCGTCGTGCTGCTGGCGCGCGATGGCGGCGTCGTTGTCCTGCGCGCTGCGCAGTTCGTCCCACAGCGCGTCGATCTTGTTCAGCACGACGATGCGGCCCGGGCCGGCGTTGATGTGCGTGCGCCAGACGTCGATGTCGCTCTTCGTGACGCCCGTCTCGGCGGCCAGGATGAACAGCACGGCGTGCGCGTTCGGGATCAGGTTCAGGGTCAGCTCGGGTTCCGTGCCGATCGCGTTCAGGCCCGGCGTGTCGAGGATCACGAGGCCTTGCCGCAGCAGCGGATGCGGCACGTTGATCAGCGCGTGGCGCCAGCGCGGGATCTCGACGAGGCCGTCGGCGCCCAGCGTGGCGGCGAGGTCGGGGTCGTCGGGATCGTACAGGCCGTAGCGCTGGGCATCGGCGGGGCTGACGCGGCGCGTCAGGCTCACCTGTAAAAAGCACTCGTGCATGCGTTCGGGCGCCGACAGGTCCAGCGGCAGCGTGGTCCAGGCGCCGGGCACGTCGCGATAATCGCCCGTCGCCAGGCGCTCGGCGCGCGTCTCGATGGGCAGCAGGCGGATGCAGGGCGCCAGCGCGGGGTCCCAGGCGAATTCGGTCGGGCACATCGTCGTGCGGCCGGGGCTCGACGGCACGATGCGCTGGCCGTAGTCGGCAAAGAAGATGGCGTTGATCAGCTCGGATTTACCGCGCGAGAACTCGGCCACGAACGCGACCGACAGCCGGGCGTCGCACAGCCGCGCGAGCGCGCGCGCGACGCGCTGTTCCGCCGCGCCGTCCAGCAGCTCGGCCGCCCGGGCCCAGCCGCGATATTGTTCCAGCGCCTGGGCGACCCGCGCGCGCCAGTCGGCATACTGTTGTAGATCCTGCATAGTGGTGCGTCCCGTCGCCTCGTCGATGACCTTACCGTTGGCAGACCGCGCAATAGAACGTGGACCGCTGGCCCTGCTTGATCTGGCGGACCGGCGTGCCACAGTTGCGGCAAGGCACTCCTGCACGATCATAGACGAAATATGTCTGCTGGAAGTAGCCCGACTGGCCATTTACGGCAATAAAGTCACGCAGCGTGCTGCCGCCCTGCACGATGGCGGCCGCGAGGATGTCGCGGATGGCTTCGGCCAGCTTGTCGTAGCGGGCCCGGCTGATCTTGCCGGCCGCCGTCTTCGGGTTGATGCCGGCGCGAAACAGGCTCTCGCAGGCGTAGATATTGCCGACGCCGACGACGATGTCGCCGGCCAGCAGGACCTGCTTGACCGGTGCGCTGCGCTTGCGCGTGGCCTGATGCAGCAGGGCGCCGGAAAACTTGTCTTCGAGCGGTTCGACGCCCAGGCCGCGCAACAGCACGTGCTGCTCCAGCTCGCCGTCGTCGTGACCATGCCAGAGCACGGCGCCGAAGCGGCGCGGATCGTGCAGGCGCAGCACGCGCCGACCTTCCGGACCGCGCACGACGAGGTCGAAGTGGTCGTGCTTTTTCAGTTCGACGCCTTCCGGCAGCACGCGCAGGTGGCCGGACATGCCCAGGTGGACGATCAGCGTGCCATGTTCGAAATTCAACAGCAAATACTTGCCGCGCCGGCCGGTGCCGAGAATGCGGCGGCCCACGAGCAGCTCGCGCAGATTCGGGGGAAACGGCCAGCGCAGGCCTTCGCGGCGCAGCACGACGTCGTCGACGATGCGGTCGTCCAGGTGCGGGGCGACGCCTCGTCGCGTAACTTCGACTTCTGGTAATTCAGGCATGAATCGTCTCGCTTAAAAATGGCCAGGACGTCGTTGCAGCTCCTTGCCGTGCTACAGCACTGTCTGCGTCGCTGCGCCTGGCCCTGACCATATTGAAGCGATCCTTTGAAATGAGAGGAATGTAAATTCGTGTTGCAGCGGCGCACGCGCTTCGGGTGCATGGCGTAGAATCGGACAATCTCGACGACGTGGGACTTGCCTTGAAAAACGCTTTCGCCATTGTAACTCTCTCCGCACTGCTGTCGGCCTGCGCCGTGGCGCCCAAGCAGCGGCCGGCACAGGACGTGTCCGACCAGCCGCTCGCCGCCGCCGAGGCGCGGGACCATCCCGACGCCGGCAAGACGAAAGAGGGCGAGCAAGCCGATGAGAAGCTCCCCAACGTCAACATGACCCCGGCCATGATGGCCCAGCTGATGCAGGCCGAGATGGCATTCAAGAACGGGGACTGGCAAGGCCCGTACCTGACGATGATGAGCCTGGCCCAGCAGACGAAGGACCCGCGCCTGGCCAAGCGCGCCGCCGAGATGGCGCTGTCCGCCAAGCAGGCCGACGACGCGCTCGCCGCCGTCAAGCTGTGGCGCCAGTACGCGCCGGACTCCGAAGAGGCCAGCCAGTACTATCTGGGGTTGATCATCCTGTCCGACAACCTCGGCGAGGCCGAAAGTATTTTGAAGCAGCGCCTGGCGGAGGCGACCCCGGCCGCGCGCGGCCTCGTGATGTTCCAGATGCAGCAATTGCTGCTGCGCGCCAAGGACAAGGACGCCGCCGTCGCCATGCTCGAGCGCCTCGTCGCGCCGTACGGCAACCTGATGGAAGCGCACGTCGTGCTGGCCCAGGCCGCGCTGGCGAAAAACGACAAGGCGGCGGCCCGCCGCGAAGCCCAGGCCGCCCTGCAGATCAAGCCCGACTCCGAGATCGCCGCGCTGACGGTGGCCCAGGTCAGCGAGGACGAGGGCGGCGCCATCAAGGTGCTGAAGGATTTCCTCGCCGCCCATCCCGAGGCGCGCGAAGTGCGCTCGGCCTATGCGCGCCTGCTCGTCAACGAAAAGCAGTACGAGGCCGCGCGCCAGGAATTCCTCACGCTCGACAAGGCCCAGCCCGACAACCCCGGCACCTTGTACGCGCTGGGCATCCTGTCGATGCAGATGAACGATCGTCCGGCCGCGGAAAAATATTTCAGCCGCTTCGTCGACCTGATGGACAAGGCGCCTGAGGACGAGCGCGACCCGTCCAAGGCCGTGATGATCCTGTCCCAGCTGGCCGAGGAACGGGGCGATTACAAGGCCGCGGCCGATTGGCTCGACCGGCTCGACAGCGAAGATCCCAAGGTCCAGTTCGGTGCCCAGCTGCGCCGTGCCCAGCTGACGGCCAAGCAGGGCGACGTCGCCGGCGCGCGCAAGCTGCTCTCCACGCTGAAGACGGACGACAAGACGGAGCAGGCGCAGGTCGTGCTCGTCGACGCCCAGATCCTGCGCGACGCGGGCAAGGCCAAGGAAGCGTTCAAGCTGATGGCGCAGGGCGTCAAGCGCTTCCCGGACAATATGGATTTCCTGTACGACTATGCCCTGATGGCCGAAAAGATGGGCAAGACGGCCGTGATGGAAAAATCGCTGCGCAAGGTCATCGCCAAGTCGCCGGACAATATGCAGGCCTACAATGCGCTCGGCTATTCGCTGGCCGACCGCAACGTGCGTCTCCGGGAAGCCCACCGGCTCATCGACAAGGCCCTGAAAATGGCCCCGAACGACCCGTTCATCCTGGACAGCATGGGCTGGGTGCAATATCGGATGGGTAAGCTGGACGATGCCGAAGCCCATCTGCGCAAGGCTTATACGCTGCGCAACGATCCGGAAATCGCGGTCCACCTGGGCGAGGTCTTGTGGAAGAAGGGACAGAAGGACGATGCCCGCAAGCTGTGGCGCGAAGCCCAGGCCAAGGACCCGAAGAACGATGCGCTGAAGAGCACGCTCGCGCGCCTGCACCAGACTCTGTGAAATAATGACAATGGACGGACGCTGCGGCGTCCGTCAGTCCATCCTGTTCACTGATTGATTCCATGCCGATGCACCGTCTTTCCCGTTTCGCTTGCGCAGTCGCCTGCGCCGCCGCCCTGGCCGGATGCGCCACCACCAGCAACGTCCCGCTCGCCAACCCGGCCGCCCAGGTGGGCGCCTACCGCGACACGATCGACCTGAACGGCCGGCTGGCCGCGAATTACTCGAAAGACGGCCAGCCGCAATCGATCAACGGCAATTTCACGTGGGTACAGCGCCCGGGCCGCATCGACGTGTCGCTGTTCTCGCCGCTGGGCCAGACGGTCGCCGAGATCACGGTCACGCCCGGGACCGCGACGCTGACCCAGTCCGGCCGCCAGCCGCGCGTGGAAAAAGACATCGACACGCTGACCGCGAAAGCGCTCGGCTGGACCCTGCCCGTGAGCGGCCTGCGCGACTGGCTGCAGGGCTATGCCGTCGCTGCCGGCGGCAAGCGTTTTATCGCGTCGCCCGCGCACGACAGTGTCGTCACGAACGATGGCTGGCGCCTGCGTTTCGTGGAATGGCAGAATGGTCCGCAGGGCGCGCCGATGCCGCGCCGCATCGATGCCGAGCGCAGCACGACGGCCGTCGGCGATGCGCTGACGATCCGCATCGTCATCGATCCGGTGGCGTGACATGGGGGCGACGTTTCTGCACGATTGTCCGGCGCCGGCCAAGCTGAACCTGTTCCTGCACGTCGTCGGCCGCCGGCCGGACGGCTACCACCTGCTGCAATCGGTGTTCCAGCTCATCGACCGCAGCGACACCTTGCACTTCGACCTGCGCGACGACGACCGCGTCAATCGCACCACGGACGTGCCCGGTGTGCCGGAAGAGCAGGACCTGATCGTGCGCGCCCTGCGCGCGCTGCAGGCGGACTACGCACGCCGCCACGGCCGCCTGCCGCGGGGCATCGATGTCGCGGTCGAGAAACGCCTGCCGATGGGCGGCGGACTCGGCGGCGGCTCGTCCGATGCGGCGACGGCATTGATGGCCGCCAATCACTTGTGGCAGGCCGGGCTGACGGATGCCGAGCTGATCGCGCTGGGCCTGCCGCTGGGCGCCGACATCCCGTTCTTCCTGTTCGGCGAGACGGCGTTCGCGGAGGGTGTGGGCGAGGCCTTGCAGGCCGTGCCGGGGCCGGATTGCTGGTACATCGTCATCGAGCCCGGCGTCGCCGTGCCTACTGTCGGGATTTTTACGGCCCCCGATTTGACAAGAGACACGAAAGCCATCACAATATCGGACTTTTCCAGACGACATGTCGAATCGAAGGATTTGATTGGCTTCGGAAAGAATGATTTGCAGGACGTGGCAGCCCGCCTGTTCCCGCCGGTAGCAGAGGCGATCGAATGGTTGGGTGGTTACGGGGCGGCCAGGATGACTGGTTCCGGATCGTGCGTGTTTTGCGCGTTTTCCACAGAGCAAGAAGCTGAACAGGTACTGAGGCAGGTGCCGGCGAAGTGGAGAGCGTGGAAAGCCATGGCGCTGCAGCGACATCCGATGAAATCGCTCTTGCAAACCCATGAGTTGTAGAATAAAATTTTGCCTGTCGACGCATTTGACGATATAATAATCAAGTGCAGCGACGAGCTGTAAGTTTCAGTGTAGGGGAATCGCCAAGCTGGTTAAGGCACCGGATTTTGATTCCGGCATACCAAGGTTCGAATCCTTGTTCCCCTGCCAAAGTTTCTTTGCCTGAGCTGACGATGACGAGTGCTCCAGCAGGCAGATAAAAATGGAGCCGCCAATGAGCGGCTCATTTTTTTTTGTGGTTCAACGTTAATCATCCGACGATTAGCGGCTTTTCAAGTTCTTCTTTCAACGCTTACATCTCTGGGACTCCCATGGCTTACGAAAACCTGATGGTTTTTACCGGCAATGCCAATCCGGCGCTAGCAGAAGGGGTCGCAAAAAACCTCGGCATTCCTCTCGGCAAAGCAGTCGTTTCGAAGTTCTCCGACGGCGAAGTAATGGTCGAAATCAATGAGAACGTTCGCGGCAAGGACGTGTTCGTTCTGCAATCGACCTGCGCACCGACCAACGACAGCCTGATGGAAATCATGCTGATGGTCGACGCGCTCAAGCGCGCATCGGCAGGCCGCATCACCGCGGCGATTCCTTACTTCGGCTATGCCCGCCAGGACCGCCGTCCGCGTTCCGCGCGCGTCGCGATCTCGGCCAAGGTCGTTGCCAACATGCTCCAGGAAGCGGGCGTCGAGCGCGTCCTGATCATGGACTTGCACGCCGACCAGATCCAGGGATTCTTCGATATTCCGGTCGATAACATCTACGCATCGCCGCTGCTGCTGGGCGACCTGCAGAAGCGCAACTACGACGACCTGCTCGTCGTGTCGCCGGACGTCGGCGGCGTGGTGCGCGCCCGTGCGCTGGCCAAGCGCCTCGGCTGCGACCTGGCGATCATCGACAAGCGTCGTCCGAAGGCGAACGTGTCGGAAGTCATGAACATCATCGGTGAAGTCGAAGGCCGCAACTGCGTGATCATGGACGACATGGTCGACACCGCCGGCACGCTGACCAAGGCCGCCGAAGTGCTGAAAGAGCGTGGCGCGAAGAAAGTCGTCGCGTACTGCACGCACCCGGTGCTGTCCGGCCCGGCGATCGAGCGTATCGCGAATTCGCCGCTGGACGAACTGGTCGTCACCGACACGATCCCGCTGAGCCCGGCTGCCCAGGCTTGCGGCAAGATCCGTCAGCTGACCTGCGCACCGCTGCTGGCCGAGACGTTCAAGCGTATCGTCAAGGGCGATTCGGTCATTTCGCTGTTCGTCGATTAATTTCGCGGAAAGCGTGGTGGGCTCGGGGAGCCCACCCTACGTGTCGAACGCCGTTTGGTGGGCACCAATCGCATGAGTAATCCGTAAAACACGGCGCGCAAGGCAAAAAGCCGGCGCGCCGTTGACGCATCGAGCTGTACAGAATTTCTTGAGCGTGCGCGAGCGCGCTCTTTATCGATGTCCCTGGTCGCGGGGACATCACAACCCGGGCAACCGGGCCGGCATGTGCCGGCATTCGGGCCCACACTTGGAGTAACACCATGAAAGTAGTCGCATTTGCACGCACTCAGCAGGGGACCGGAGCGAGCCGCCGCCTGCGCAACGCCGGCCAGACCCCGGGCATCATCTACGGTGGCGCAGCTGCCCCGGAACTGATCGCCCTGGATGGCAACGCGTTGTACCACGCGCTCAAGAAAGAAGCTTTCCACGGTTCGATCCTGGATCTGGAACTGGACGGCAAGGCGCAGAAAGTCCTGCTGCGCGACTTCCAGATGCACGCATACAAGCAACTGGTCCTGCACGCTGACTTCCAGCGCGTCGATGCTTCGCAGCCGATCCACACCAAGATCGCCCTGCACTTCATCAACGCCGACATCTCGCCGGCAGTCAAGCTGAGCGGCGCCATCGTGTCGCACGTGCTGAACGAGCTGGACGTGTCCTGCCTGCCGGGCCAACTGCCGGAATTCATCACCGTCGACCTGTCGACGCTGGAAGCCGGCCAGTCGATCCACGTGTCGCAGCTGAACCTGCCGGAAGGCGTGACCGTCGTCGCCCACGGCCAGGACCAGACCGTCGCCACGTCGTCGATCCCGCGCGGCGCCGCAACGGCCGAAGTCGCTGCAGAGTAATTCCTGCGCTGGCCGCCGGCTCGTCCGGAGGATCGCATCAAACCCGTCGCGACGCGAGTCCGGCGGGTTTTTTGTTGTCCGGTGTTTTAGATGAGCCCCAGGGTCAGCGCCTTGAGCGTGGCCGCGGCGCGCGTCGAACATGCGAGCTTGCGGAAGATGCTTTCCACGTGCGTGCGCACGGTCGACGGGCTGATCTGCATGCTCCGCGCCGCTTCCTTGTTGCTCTCGCCCAGGCTGATGCGGCGCAGGACTTCGACCTCGCGTTCCGACAGCACGTTCTTGCGCGGTGCGGCGGCCTGCGCCGCACCACCGGCCGCCGCACCGCTCGCCGCCGCACCGCCGGCCGCAGGAGCGCCGGCCGCCGGAGCGCCGGCCGCAGCGATCACGCAGCGCACGGCGGCCGCATCGAAGGCGCCGGCCTGCTCTGCCAGCACACGTGCGGCTTCATGCGGGGCATGGGCCGGACGCCAAGGACGCGGCATGCACAGCGCCACGTAAGCGCACGCGGCCGCCAGCAGGCGGTGCGGCAGGCCGAGCGCATCGGCATTCAGGTTGCGGAAATAGCCGCTGCCGTCCAGCCGCTCGTACGCGTGCGATGCCAGCGCGGCCTCGAGACGCAGCGACGGGATCTGGACGCCGGCCCGCGCGGTCCAGTACGGCACGAGGCGGATTTTTTCCCAGTCGGCGGCGCTGAGCCGGCCATCCCGTTCCCATACCGTGTTCGGCACGGCCGCACGTCCGATGCCGTGGATGAGCGCGGCGCGGCCCAGGCATTGCCGTTGGACCGGCGACAAGTCGGCGTGCGCGGCGGCCGATTCCGCCAGCGCGGCCACCTTGCGCGAATAGCCCGCCAGCCAGGGCAGCTTCAGCTCGATCATGTCGGCGACGATGCTCAAGGGCACCTGCCGCGTCAGCAGCGGGGCGTCCGCGGCGGGTGCCGGCGCGTCCAGCTCGTCCAGCCAGGCCCGGGCGTGACCGGTGAGCATGCGCACGAGCGCCGCCGGATACTTGCGGTCGGCCATGCCGGCGATCATCCGCAGCGCATCCGCCAGGCCGTGCGTGCGCGCGAGGATCTCGAGGTCGCCGGCCAGGCTCGTGTAATAGACGACGGTCGGGATGGCCGGCCCGCTCAACCGTTCCGGCAAGCCATTGCCGTCGTAATGTTCCCAGACGTGGCGCAGGCCGGCCTCGACTTCCACCGGCAGACCCAGCAGGCCGGCGATGTCGCCCGACACCTCGCAATGGATGCGCGCCAGCGGCGTCACGCTCGTGACGGTCAGCGGGTGGTTCGGCGGCAGCGTGTGCGTGAGCATCGCGTCGCGTCCGCCGACGTCGTCGCCGAGCAGTGTGGCGAAGCCGGACGCGTTGGCCGTGCAGCCGGACCAGCGCAGCAGCGCCACGAGCCGCGCGTGGGCACAGGCATCGGGCGCGGCGCCGTCCGCGTGCGCGAGGCGCGCGGCCAGGCGCGCGGCGCGGATCGAGCCGTCGGTCGGCTGGCCCATGGAGAGGTCGCCGACGAGGGCCAGGGCCTGGACGGCGTCCTCGACGGTGACGGTGTTGTCGATTTGCATGCCGGTACTGTAGTGACAATGACGCGTGCCGGCAAGCCGCGCCTGGTCTTTCGACAGGCGCCGGGGTCGGTCGATCGACCGATACTCCTGCCGGAGGCGATTCCCTACACTGGCTTCCATCGACAACCCGACAACGAACCACAAGGAGCCATCATGAAAGCATCGATTTCCACCACCCTGCGCACCCTGGCCGCCGCGGCTGCCATCGCCGCCGCCGGCACCGGTGCCGCGCAAGCCGCCACCGCCGCCGCGCAACCGTCCGTCGTCATCGTCCACGGCGCGTTCGCCGACGGTTCCGACTGGGCCAAGGTGATCCCGCTGCTGCAGGCCAAGGGCGTCAAAGTCACGGCCGTGCAGAACAGCCTGACGTCGCTGGCCGACGACGTGGCCGCGACGAAACGCGCGATCGACAACCAGCCCGGCAAGGTCGTGCTGGTCGGCCACTCCTGGGGCGGCACCGTGATCACGGAAGCGGGCGCCGGCGACAAGGTCGCGAGCCTCGTCTACGTGGCCGCCTTCGCGCCGAACGCCGGCCAGGCCACCAGCGACCTCGGCAAGGACCTGCCCCCGGCGCCGGGCATCATGAAGCTGACGGTCGACAAGTTCGGCTTCGCCAGCCTGTCGCCGGCCGCGTTGCAAGAGAATTTCGCCCAGGACGTACCTGCCGAGCACGCCGCCGTGATGGCTGCCACGCAAGGCCCGATCGCCGTGAAGGCGTTCGGCGAAAAGACGACGGTCGCGGCCTGGAAGAACCATCCGAGCTGGTACATCGTCAGCAAGAACGACCGCATGATCCAGCCCGACCTGGAGCGCGCGTTCGCCAAAACCATCGGCGCGAAGACGACGGAGCTGCCGACCAGCCACGTGCCGCAGCAGTCGCGTCCGGCGGACGTCGCCCGGGTGATTCTGGAGGCGGTGGCGGCCAGCCGGTAATCAGGAAATCAACGGCAAATCAACGGCAAATCAGCGGCAAATCAGCGGTAACTCAGCGGCAAACCGGCGGCAAACCGGCGGCAATCCGGCGGTAAGCCAGCGGTAAACCAGCGGCGGCCGCAGCCCGGCCGCCGCGCGTGCGCTTATCCGGCCGATCAGTGCACGCGCGTTTTACGCGAGAACCTACAATCGCGTTTACGGCGGAATCAATAATCGCGGTGTACGCGAGAATCAAGCGTCGCGTTTTCCGTGAGAATCAAGACCCGCGTTTTACGCGATAATCGAGGTTTTACGCATCGATTGCTGTTTATGCACATCCGCCTGATCGTCGGCCTCGGCAACCCCGGCCCGGAATATGAACAAACCCGTCACAACGCCGGCTTCTGGCTGGTCGACAACCTCGCCAACTCCTTGCCCGGCTGCCATTTGCAGCGCGAGTCGCGTTTCAACGCCATGGTCGCTAAGACATCGATCGCAGGCAAGGACGTCTGGCTGCTCGAACCGCTGACCTTCATGAACCGGTCCGGCCAGTCGGTGGGCGGACTGGCGCGTTTCTTCAAGGTCGGACCGGAAGAGATCCTCGTCGTGCACGACGAGCTCGACCTGCCGCCGGGCGCCGCCAAGCTCAAGCGCGGCGGTTCCTCGGGCGGCCACAACGGCCTCAAGGACATCACGGCCGCGCTCGGCACGCAGGACTACTGGCGCCTGCGCCTCGGCATCGGCCATCCGCGCACGCTGAACCTGCAGCAGGCCGTGGCCGACTTCGTGCTGCACCGCCCGCGCCGCGAAGAGCAGACGCTGATCGAAGAAGCCATCGACAAGAGCCTGCGCATCATCCCGATGGTGTGCGAGGGCAAGATGAACGCCGCGACGATGCAGCTGCACACGGACTGACGCGCCGCGCGTCCGCCAGTTCAGATGAGCCCGCGCGCCAGCGCCTTCAACGTGGCGGCGGGACGCGACCCTGCTTCCAGCTTCTGGAAGATATTGTCGACGTGCATCCGCACGCTCGCCGGACTGATCCGCATGGCGCGGGCGGCTTCGCGGCTCGTCTCGCCGTGGGTGATGTGGCGCAGCACTTCGAGCTCGCGTTCGGACAGCAGGCGGTCGCGCATGGGCGCGGACGGCGCCGTGCCGCGCGCCGCGGCAAGAACGGCTTCGACGGCATGCCGGTCGAAGCGTCCGGCCGCCGCCTGCGCCGTCATCAGGGTCGACGCGGCCGCGGCGCCATGCGCGGGGCGCCACGGACGCGCCGAACACAGCGAAATATATGCGGCGGCCGCACCGAGCAGGCGTTCCTGCATGCCCACGGATCCAGCCCGCGCCTTGCGAAAATAACCGCTGCCGTCGAGGCGTTCGTAGATGAACGAGGCGAGCGTCGCTTCGCCCTGGAGCGCCGGAATCTGCGCGCCCGCGCGCGCCGTCCAGAACGGCACCTTGCGCACCTGGTCCCAGTCGGCCGCATCGAGCTTGCCGGGCCGTTCCCACACGGCGTTCGGCACCGCCACCTTGCCGATGCCATGCAGCAGCGCGGCCCGCACCAGCGGGCTTTCTTCCAGCGCCAGCATGCCGGCCAGCGACGCGCTACGGCGCGCCAATGCCGCGACGCGCCGCGAATAGCCCGTGAGCCACGGCAGTTTCAATTCGATGACGTCGGCCACGACGGCCAGCGGCACGCGCCGGTCGTGGCCGGGATAGTCGGCCGCGCACGACGGTTCCTCGAGCATGTCGAGCCAGTCCTGCGCGTGCGGCGACAGGCGCTGCACCAGCGTGACCGGATATTTGACGCCGGCGCGCTCGCCGATCAGGCGCAGGGCCCCGGTCGTGCCGTGCGCGGGCGCCAGCACTTCGAGGTCGCCGGCCAGGCGCACGTAGAACACGGCGCGCGGGATGTTCGGGGCGAACAGCAGATCCTGCATGTCGCCGCGGTGGTGGCTGCCGAACAGGTGGCGCAGGCTGTTCTCGACGTCGCCCGGCAACCCGAGCAGCACGGCGATGTCGCCCGCCACCTCGCACTGCATCTGCGCCAGCGGCAGCACGTTGGCGAACGTGAGGCCGCTGTGGCCGGACAGGGTGCGCGTGACCATCGCATGGCGGCCGCGCACATCGTCGCCCAGCAGGTGCGCGAACCCGGCCGCCGTCGCCGTGCTTCCCGACCAGCGCAGCAGTGCGACGAGGCGCGTGCTCGTGCACGCATCCGCACCGTCGCCGTTTTCCTCCGCGAGCCGCGCGGCGAGGCGGGCCGTGCGGATCGAGTGGTCAGGCGGCAGGCCCATGGACAGGTCGCCGACCATGGCCAACACCTGCACGGCGTCCTCGACGGTAATGGTTTCATCGGGTTGCATGGCACTAATGTAACGGTCATTGCCATGGCGTACAAGGCGCGCGAACTGTCGCGTGCGCGAGGTGATGAGCAGACGTAAAAAAGCCCGCTCGAAGCGGGCCCTGGATGCTGCCGGCGCGAACGTCAGATCGCGCGGATATTGCTTGCCTTGTCGCCCTTCGGGCTGGGTGCGCGTTCGAACGAGACGCGCTGGTTTTCGGTCAGGCTCTTGAAGCCTTCCGACTGGATGTCCTTGAAGTGCGCGAACAGATCGTCGCCGCCTGCGTCAGGCGCGATGAAGCCGAAGCCTTTGGAATCGTTGAACCATTTCACGGTGCCGGTTTGAGTCGTCATGTAGATACCTTCAGTAGATGTTGAGAGCGGAGTGCCCGATGCGCAGCGCGACCAAGAGATGTAACCGAGGGGTATCAAACGGGAATGCCCGGACGGGCGAGACGGGAAAGAAACCAACAATAACGACGACTTGATGAGGTGCACGATGAAATATACAGGCGTTGCGCCGGATCGCCTAAGCATTTCGGATTGAATGTCGGATTTATTGTGCGCGGTCGCGAATCGCACCGGTGCGCACCGGCGGCATCGAGGCGGATGGGGGAAGATAGCGGTGCCGATCAACCATTCCCATCCGCCATGCAATTGCAGATCAGACGTTATCGCCCGGACGACCGCAAGGCCGTGCTCGCGGCCTTCCGCTCCAACGTGCCGGCTCACTTTCCCGCTTCGGAAACATTATGGCTGCGTTCCGCCCTGGACGACCCGGACGGCCCGCTGTTCGTCGCCGTCGAGGCCGGTGGGATCGTCGGCTTCGGCGGCTACGAATTGTCCGAGTTTTACGACCTCGGCACCCTCGTGTTCGGCCTCGTGCGGGCCGACCGCCACGGCGCCGGCATCGGCCGCGCGCTGCTTGCCTACCGCCTGTTGCACATGGCCGGCCGCAAGCTGCGGCCCCGTTACGTGACGGTCGATACGCATCCGCACACGGCCGGCTTCTTCCGCCGCTGCGGCTTCGTCGAGATCGCCCGCTGGCCCGGCGGCTACCGCTCCGGACGCGACCGCGTCGACCTGCGCTTCGACCTCACGGACGAGGCCGTGGCCGCCTTGCGCGCGCGCGGGTGGCGCGATGCCTTCGGCCGCGACGCGCGCCCTTGATGCCGGCGCCGATCGGCTTGCTGCGACGGCGATGCGGCTGCGCAGGTCGTGCCGGATGCGCTCCAGTGCCGGCCGCATGGCGCGGTCGTCCGCCGGCGTGCAGGTCGCGCGGCCGTGGCGGACCGTCAGGCGGCGCCTGACCAGGACGGCATCGCTTTCGCGCGCATAGGTCGATCGATAAAAGATGCCGCCGGTGATCACGCTGGCGGGCCGGGGCAGCGCCGCGAGGCGCAGGCCCTGCGGCAGGCGCACGCGGGTCTCGTCTTCGACGTCGATGGCCGCGCAGACGAAGTCCAGGCGTCGAACGCGTTCCCGCATCAGGCTGGCCACGGCGGCGTCCACGGCGCTTCCGGTGTGATCTGTGGTCGCCAGCGATCCATTCGTCCGCAAGCCGCCGACGCCGGCGCGGACCACCGTGCGCACGGGTTCGGCCAGCGCGCCTGTCACGGTCCGGTCCACCCTGGACGTGCCGTGCTCGATGTCGATGGTCGCCACCGTGCGGATCGATTGCGGCTGCAGCACAGGTGTCATCGCGAACGTGCCGCTCTTCAGCAACAGCACCGGCTTGCCCAGCAGGGCAGGCGGCAGGTCGCCGGCCTTGACGGCCGCCGCCGGGTCGACGAACAGGGCGATCTCCGGCACGTACACGATCAGGTGGTCGAGCACGCCCAGCGCCGGCGTGTCCGGCAAGGTGTAGACGTTGCCGTCGTTGACGAGGGCCGGCGTACTGGCGATGCCGATGGCGGCCAGCAGCGCTTCCAGCAGCGCGGCGCGGTCGCGGTCGTCGCCGCGGCGTGCGTCGAGCACCGTGCTCGCGGGATGCGGCACCATGCTGAAGGCGCCAGCGCCAGCGCCAGCGCCAGCGCCAGCGCCAGCGCCAGCGCCAGCACCGGCCCCGGCGTCCATCGGGCGGATATTTTGTTGAGCCCATGCGGACAGCGCAAGCACGCGGGCGCGCGTATCGGGCAGTCCGGCCGTCAACTGGTGAGCCAGCGTTGCGACGGCCGGGGAGGGCAGGGCCTTGCCGGCCATCGCCGCGCGCCAGGCGGCCGCGAAGGCCGGGTAATCGGGCAGGGTCGAGACGACCAGGCGCCGGCCGTAGTCGAGGACGCTGACCGCGTCCGCCTCGATGCGCGCGTTGGGCCCGTTCACGTAGCGCCACTGGTAGCGCCGCCGGCCCGGCGGACTGTCGCCCGGCAGCGGCACGAAGCCGACGGCATCCGCATGCAGCGGCAGCGCTGGTGGCATGTCGTAGACCACCGTGGTGTTCCGGTGGACGAGGAACGGCATCACCGCCACGTCGTCGAACTGGCCGGGAAATGGTGGCGTGTGGCGCCGCACGACGTAGTGCACGACCTGCCGGTCGCCCGTCGCCGCGTCGGGAAACACGATGGTCGTCGCACGCGCCGTGCCGTCGTCCTGGTTCAGGATGGCGCCGGGCGGCACCGCGATGCGCCGTCCGTCGGGCTTTTGCGTGTATGCCGCCACCGACACGACCTCGTCCAGCGTCGTGCTGGAGTGGATGGTGAACCGGCGGTGATCCCGCACGGCGCGCGGTGTTGCGAGGGTGCGCGCGTCGTCCACCGTGAGCCGGTACGTGCCGTCCGGCTCGACGACGTAATGCCGGACGTGGCGCTCGACGATGACGGATGGATCGGTGCCGGTATCGGTGCCGGCGCCGGCGCCGGCGCGCGCGAGGCCGCCGGTCGTCAACAGCGCGACCATCATCCAGATTAGCGAGGCACAATATCTACTGATCATGCGGGCTCCAGACACAGGGCGGAAGGGCGACCGGACCATGTTACGGAGGGCCGCCGGACGACCCTTGAGGCTACGCAACCGTGCCCTTCCTGCGATAATTTCGGGATGAGCGCACTTACCTTCCACGCCGGGCCGGCGGCCCTGGCCCAGATCCGCGCGCATGGCTTGCGCGCACGCGACATCGCCGTCGTGCCCGCCGCGGCCGGCGGACCCAAGGGACTCGTGTTCCGCGCCCTCGACCAGTGGGTGTTCGGCGACTGGTTCGCGCGCGCGCCGCGCGAGCGCATCCTGATCGGATCGTCGATCGGCGCCTGGCGCATGGCGGCCGCCTGCCAGCGCGACCCCGTGACGGCCTTCGCGCGCCTGGGTGAGCTCTACAGCGGCCAGCGCTACACGTCGACGAGGCCCTCGCAGGACCAGATCGACGCCGTCGTGCAGGGCCTCCTGGACGAATTCGTGCGCGGCCACGAGGGCGACATCGTCAACCACCCGCACTACCGCCTGCACGTGCTGACGGTGCGCGGCAAGCGCGCCCTGGCCGCGCCCGGCCACCGTCACGCCGAGATGCGCGGATTCGCCGCGGCGGCTCTGCACAATCTGTTTTCGCGCGACAAGCTGGCGCATTTGCTGGACCGCGTCGTGCTCGCCGACCGCCGCGCCCACGCGCCCTGGCTGCGCGACCGCTTCGACAACTTCGCCACGCATTTCGCCGTGCTGACGCCGGACAACCTGGCGGCCGGCCTGCTGGCCTCCGGCACCCTGCCGATGCTGATGAAACCGGTGCGCGACATCGCCGGCGCGCCGCCCGGCCATTACTGGGACGGCGGCATCGTCGATTACAACCTGGCGCTGCCGTATGCGCGGATGGCGGCGCAGGCGCCCGGCGACATCGTGCTGTATCCCCATTTTTCCGAACACATTGTGCCGGGCTGGCTGGACAAGGCGCTGCCGTGGCGCCGCGCGGCGCGCGGGCCGAATCGCGGCTGGCTCGACAACGTGCTGATCGTGGCGCCGAGCCATGCATTCCTCGCCAAAATGCCGCGCGGAAAACTCATCGACCGCAGCGATTTCAAGTTTTACGGCCTCGACCACGATGCCCGCATCCGCGCCTGGCGCCAGGCGATGGATGAGGGAGAACGGCTGCGCGACGAATTCGCGGGCTTCGTCGAGCGGCCGGACGTCGGACAGATTCGTCCGCTTTAAGCGACGCGAATTGCGCTGATGCGCAAGAAAAGGCCGGAATAAAGGGCTGTTTGCGGTCTTTGCAGGCAAGCGGAGGTACAATACGGGGTTTCGTAAATTCGACCCAGAAAGCTTCCCATGAGTCTCAAATGCGGCATCGTCGGCCTGCCCAACGTCGGCAAGTCCACCCTGTTCAACGCCCTGACCAAGGCCGGCATCCCGGCTGAAAACTATCCGTTCTGCACCATCGAGCCGAACGTCGGCGTCGTCGAGGTGCCGGATCCGCGCATCGACCAGCTGGCCACCATCGTCAAGCCGGAGCGCGTCGTCAAGGCGATCGTCGAGTTCGTCGACATCGCTGGCCTCGTGGCCGGCGCGTCGAAGGGCGAGGGCCTGGGCAACCAGTTCCTGTCGCATATCCGCGAGACGGACGCCATCGTCAACGTCGTGCGCTGCTTCGAAGACCCGAACGTGATCCACGTAGCCGGCAAGGTCAGCCCGATCGACGACATCGAAGTCATCCAGACCGAACTGGCGCTGGCCGACATGGGCACCGCCGAGAAAGCGCTGCACCGCGAGCAAAAGAAGGCGCGCGCCGGCGACAAGGACGCGATCAAGCTGGTGGCGATCCTGGAAAAGCTGCTGCCGCACCTGAACGAAGGCCAACCCGCGCGCACGCTGGGCCTGGACGCCGACCAGCTGGAACTGATCAAGCCGCTGTGCCTGATCACGGCCAAGCCGGCCATGTTCGTGGCCAACGTGTCGGAAAGCGGCTTCAAGGACAACCCGCTGCTGGACCTGCTGACGGACTTCGCCAACAAGCAGAACGCGCCGATCGTCGCGATCTCCGCCGCCATCGAATCGGAGATCGCCAACCTGGACGACGCCGACAAGCTGGAATTCCTGGCCGACCTCGGCATGGAAGAACCGGGCCTGGACCGCCTGATCCGCGCCGCGTTCACGCTGCTGGGCCTGCAGACCTACTTCACGGCCGGCGTGAAGGAAGTGCGCGCCTGGACCGTCCCGATCGGCGCCACCGCCCCGCAGGCAGCCGGCGTGATCCACACGGACTTCGAACGCGGCTTCATCCGCGCCCAGACCATTTCCTTCGACGACTACATCACCTACAAGGGTGAATCCGGCGCCAAGGAAGCGGGCAAGATGCGGGCGGAAGGCAAGGAATACATCGTCAAGGATGGGGATGTGTTGAACTTCCTGTTCAACGTTTGAGTGAGGTCGGGTCCAAGCGGATCCGACGGCTATCCGACGCCCCGGTTTCTCGATTGAGCCGGGGCTTTTTTATGCGCGCATGCCCGGCTGAGACCTAGCCGAGATTCAGTCCGAGATGAAAGGTGTCGGCAGCGACTTCACCGTAATCTTGGGTGAGTACTTAGCCATGGGTTGCCGCGAGCAAGCTGGAAATCAGTGTGCACCCGCATGCACTATGATGCCCCTGCAAGGCTACCATCCGTTCACCAATCAGGAACGTTGGAACCCCTTCGACGATAGGATTTATGCCGTGGCCTGGTATTGGACAGGACACGCTATCGCCAACGCGGGCAATGCCGAGTCCGGAAATAATATGCGTGGTCGAAGCTGAGATAACTTTGCCGCCATGAGAAGTGGGGTCACCTAAGCGGATGATTGGCAATGCCATTTCTATACTTGAGCTCCTGTTGATGACGTAGATGTTCGGTAGAAAGACCACGCGATGGTTCTATTCTGCGAAGCAGATAATCTTTAATTGAAAAGATTATCGAGCTGCCTGAATGTTTTCTCTTTGTCAGTCAAAACATCGCTACGCAGGCCCAGGTAAAATTTTGAGAACTCTTCCTTGCTGACGGATTCTCTAGTAATGCCATGACATTCAAGCAATTTATTGATCGCATTAATCAGTGGAAGAGTTTCCGTTTCCGTCCGAATCATGCCCTTTAATGCAGCATCAAGTTCGGGCGTCAATACGTCGGCGGGTACATAGAACGCGGCATTGGATCGATTAGTCTCGTTTGCGCTCGACATAAGTCGTATAAATACCGGTATCAATGAGGCATCCGCTTGAATTTGATAAAGTTCCCACGCCGCCGAGATTTCTGCATCTTCGCGCAATTTTCCGGAATCCAATAGTTGCCTCACTATGGGGGCGGCGCGCACCGGATCGGCCACAAAGAGCCCTCCGATGCTTTCACGGCTTCCGCCATGTAGTACTCTTTCTAATAAATAATCGAAGGCCTTCGATCTTTCTTCGAGAGACATGCCATCGAAATGGGCCTCGTTCAGGCCATCAAGCCGCTCTTTGTTGGCCGTTGTAAAAAAAGCCAAGAAGTTTTGATATGCGTAGGTCATGGTTTTCGTTGGTCAAATTTTAGTAGCTGATCGATATAATTCGGTGACAACTGATGCGTAGATGAACTCAAATCGACGATGTGCATCTCAATGGCGTCGATTTTCCCTGTTTCTAAGCGATCCAACAGCAGTGGTTTTTCTTGGTTGTGCCAAACGGTTTTGGGGGACCACACTCTATCTGGCGTTTGCACTACAGAGTTGTAGTGAGAATGAATTGTAAAATCTTATGACTTTCTTGCATAATTGTCTTCTTTTATTTTGAAATGAAGCAGGAGGCGAGGTGAGCTCGAAGATTTTTCGAAGCTTGCCAGCTCGGTGATTCGTATGTACGCGCACTGTCCGAAGAAAGAGCAATTCGGGCGTCGTGACAATTGAAGTGTTTTTGATAAGCAACCTTGAATTAGAATTCGCGCATTGAGCCTACCGTCGATGGCGGCCACGGTCCTCGTTTGATGCCGGGGCTTTTTCACTCGCGTGATCCAGTTCGGAACCGGATGGTTTCCTGCATGCTCGCCTATAAAACGACATGAAATCGTTCTTCCTGCGTTGGTGCGCCGCACTCGTGGAAGCGCTCCTGTGCCTGTTCCTTGGCCTGCGCTCAAGCTTCAGAAACCGTTTATGTGGCGCTCGGCATGCCTGTGCACGGCCATCCTGGTCTTCTGGCTCCGGTTCTACTGGCATTTCGGCGTCCGCGGTGAGAAAAGTGCATGGCGCGGTGCCGGGACGGCTACCGCTGCACGAACATGTCCCACCGCTGCTGATGCTGGGCGTGCTGTCGGTGATCGGCGTGCCGATCCCGATCCTGAATCTCATGCTGCCCGCGGTGATGTGGACCAGTGTGCTTCACCTGGTCCGGCGCGGGCCGCAATGGAACTCACCCACCGCACCCGCTTCCGTCAGCTCAGCCTCTCCGCCAGATCCTGCGCCAGCCCGCACATGGTCAACGTCGGATTCCACGACCCCGACGTCGGAAACAACCCGCCGCCAGTAACGTAGACGTTGTTCACCCCATGCGGCCGGTAATCCAGCCCGACGACCGACGTGGCCGGATCCTCCCCGATCCACAGCGCCGACGCCTCGTGCACGATGATCGGCAGGCGGATCTGCTGCTTGCCCGGCCGGCGCGCCTGCCAGAAGCCCGCGTCGGGCGCGCCTTCGATCCAGTATTCGATCGAAGGCAGCGTGCCGGCGCCGCGGCTGGCCAGGGCGGCGATGGTCTGGTAGGTCGCTTCGTCGAGCACGTCCCACAGGTGCTGTTCGCGCGGGCCGGCCTGCAACTGCACCGTGATGTTCGTCGCCGGATCGAGGCTGCCGTTCGGGCGGATCCAGTTGTCGGGATTGTCTTCGCCGACCTCGCCCAGCGTGGCGCACACGAACACCACGTAGTCTTCCGAACCCACCAACTGCGCCATCGACGCGACGGCCGCGGCGTCGGGGGCTTCGTAGGCGATGGTGGCAGCGTCGCGCGCCGGGTCGCCCGACGCGAAGGCGCTCACCTGCACGTGGTATTGCAGGCCCTGCTCGTCCTTGCCGTGCAGGTACTGGGCGCCGAGTTCCAGCGCGGCCAGGTCCTTGAATGCCGACCGTTTGACGCGCGCGGTGACGTGCGACATGAAGTGGCCCGTGTAGCGCTTGCCGATGTTGGGCAGCTGGTCGCCGAAGGAATTCATCAGCAGGGTCGCGGGCGGGATCGTCCCCATCGCCAGCACGATGCGCGCGTTGCCGACGCTTAAGGGGCCGCGGCTCGTGTCGAGCGCCGTGACGGTGCCGTCGCCGTCGTGCAGCAGGCGCTGGACGATGCACTGGTCGACGAGCGCCAGCGCCTGGCCGCGGCCCTGGTCCGCCAGCGCCTGCTGGCGCTGCTGCAGGCCGAGCAGGGTGCCGACCGTCGAGTACTTGTAGAACTTCACTCCCTGCCATTCGCTGTGGCCGACGGCCATCGGCGCCGGGAACGCGCCCTCGGCCGAGGGCACGAAGCGTTTGAAGTTTTCGCGCAGATTGGTGTCCAGCTGGCGCTGCAGGCTGCCGTAGACGCTGTCGTCGATGCGGTCGGCCGTCGTCACGTGCAGGAAGGCGCGCGCGCCCTCCCAGAATCCGGGCTGCTGCGTGACGGCGACGAGCGCCGGCGGCCAGTCGCGCATCAATGTCGGTTCCGGCGCCGGGCACCACGCGCTCCAGTAGGTCGAGCGGCCGCCCAGCACGGGGATGTAGCCGGCCTGGAAGAATTTGGAACCGGTCGTGGCCATCGCCGCGCTGCGTGCCCACGGATACGTCGTGCACGGCGCACTGGTCGCCTGGAAGGCCATCGGCAGCATCTGGTAATGCACGGGCAGCCAGTAGCCGCCGCGGTCCAGCACGAGGATGCGCGCCTGCGGATTGCGCGCCAGCGCGCGGTCGATGAAGGCGACGGCGGTCGGGCCGGTGCCGATGACGATGAAGTCGTAACTGGTGGCCTGGGCCTGCGCCCAGTCGGTCGTGAAGAAGGCGCTGGCGGCGATGCGGTCGGCGTCCGCCGACTGCGGACCCGGCACCGGGTAGCCTTCGGAGATCCCGGCCGGCATGTTGCCCGCCTTCGTGTAGAAACGCTTGTAGTTGGATGACATCGTGTCTCCTGCTGGATGCGGATGGCGTGTCGCGGGCGCCCGCGCCCGCGTACGGGGCTGGACGCGGCTTATTTGCCGGCGCGCGGCGGCATCCGCTTGCCGCGCAGGTCGAAGCCGGTCAGGGCATGCGTCTTGCCGGTCGTGGCGGTGTACCACAGCGGCAGCGATTTAAAGGCCAGCACCATGTCGAAGTCGGCGGCGATGCTGCCCGCATCCATCGGCACGTTGCCCTTGCGGTTCTGGAACCAGCGCAGCCAGTCCGGCGAGCCGGGCGGCGGCGACACGATGTACTGCTTCGATGCGATCTGCGGCGGGTTCGACGTGGCCGGCAGCAGGAACGACGGCATGGTGTTCGTCTTCGGATTCCATTGCGCCGTGCTGTGGCAGCTCATGCACGAGGAGTCCTGGGCATTCTTGACCAGCTGCTGCTTGATGCCGTCCTTGTAGGCGATGTCGTTCATGGCGCCGTCGTTCGGGCCGGACAGGCGATTGCCCCAGCCGAACGTGGCGCCGCCATAGGCCGGCGCGGCCGGGTTGTTCCAGTTCTGCAGCAGGGGAGCGGCCGGGTTGACCGTGCTGTTGGCCTGCGGGTCGTTACCCCACTGCGCGCCGAGCACGACCATCTGGTCCCAGATGCCGTTCGGGCCGGGTTTGACGTTGCTGTCGTAGACGAGCGTCATGAAGACCCAGCCGGTGTCCGGTGCGGACTGGCTGTCCTTGACGATGATGTCGAACTGCATCAGGTAGGTGTTCGTCACCTTGGGCAGCGTGCTGCCGCCGGTCGTGGCGTTGGTCGTGATGTACAGCGGCCAGGCCTGGGTGCCGGCCATCACCGGCCACACGTCCGGGCCGGCCGTCACGAACGCCGCCTTGACGATCAGCGCGCCCTCCGCGAATTGCGTGCTGGTGGACGTCACGTTCGGCTTCATGCCGGCGCTGGCCGACCACACGTGGTTCAGGGTCTGGGCCGCGACCTTGTCGTAGTAGGTCAGCACATAGGTCGAGATCGGCTTCGTCAGGCCGCTGGCGGCGAACAGCGACGCATCCAGTTCGTCGGTGCCGACGTACATGCCGTGGATGGCTTCGCGCCCGCCGTAGTTGCCGTTGGCGCTGCCCAGCCAGGGCTCGTTGTACCAGCCGCGCGCGGCGGCGTCCCAGTGCGCGTAATCGAACAGCAGGGTCGGCATGTCCTTGCCGACCGCCGCCTTCAGCGCCTCGGCGTACGCGCTCGCGTTCTGGACCGTGATCCGGCCGTTCTGGATGGCGCCGCGCCAAGGCATGGCCGGCGCCGCGACCTTGGCCGGGTATGCGTGGCTGAGCTTGAACAGCGGTCCGGTGTACTGGCTGGACGGCGGCAGCGCGCCGTTGTTGTTCGCGTATGGTGTCGCAACCGGTGCGGCCGCCACGGCCAGCGGGATCAGGCACAGGCCAATGCCGAAGAATCCGAGTTTCATGCGATGCGTCCCCTTTCGTCGATGTCATACCGGACCGGATTGGTCCGATTCTTTGATTGCTCTCGGAAACTAACTCGCCGGAAATGTCACATTCTTGAAGAAACGCAAGGATTCTCGATTTTGCCCCCAGCGGGTGGCGTACCCGGGCTGGACCGTTAGGCATCGCGGCGGTGCGGCGGCTTGCCGCCAAGGCTTGAAACGTTAAAGTTTTGTAATGAAGGTGACATACTCGTCAACTAACCTCCGGGCATGCCGCGCCGCACAGAGCGCGGTTCCACCCTCAGACCCTGGAGAGTTGACGCATGAATCCGAATCCCGACCTGTCCCGCCGCCGCCTGCTTCGCCTGATGGGCGCCACCCCGATGCTGCCGCTGGGCGCCGGCGGCGTGGCCGCCTTGATGGCCGGCTGCGGCGGTGGTGACAACGACACCCCGACGACCACCGCGCCGACGCCGGCCGTGACCCTCGCGAGCGTGTCGTTCGGGTCAATGGCGGCGCCCGCGCTGGCCGATGCCGCCGCCATGGCGAAGACGTCGGTCGCATCGACGATGACGGTCAACTTCAGCGACAGCAGCAAGCTCGATTTCAAGCTGTCGTATCAGCCGTTCTTCATCACCGGCGACATGGTCCCGAACGGCAGCGGCGGCACCATCCTGGCCGGCGGCTACTATGACATCGACAACAAGGCGATCGTCGACACGACGGTCGCGGGCAAAGAGCGCCAGTTCTTCTCGGATTCGCCGGACGGCACGTCGCTGTTGACCGTGCCGAATGCGAACGTGACGGGCGTGAAGGGCAACGCGGTGTTCGCCGTCGTGCAGTTCGAATACACGAGCTGGGCCCAGGACGGCAAGACCGACATGTACGGCAAGCTGCCGTCGCCGATCGCCGTGCTGACCCTCGACCAGGACAAGACCACCGGCAAGCTGACGCTGGTGAAGTACCACAACGTCGACACGTCCGGCGTGAACGGCCTGTGGATCACGTGCGGCGCCAGCCTGTCGCCGTGGGGCACGCACCTGTCGAGCGAGGAGTACGAGCCGAACGCCTTCACCGCCGCCGGCGAGGACCAGTTCAAGTCCTTCAGCAAGAACCTGTACGGCGACGAGGCGAAGGCGAACCCCTACAACTACGGCCACCTGCCGGAAGTGACCGTGAACGCGGACGGCACGGCATCCATCAAGAAGCACTACTGCATGGGACGCATCTCGCACGAACTGGTGCAGGTGCTGGGCGACAACCGCACCGTGATCATGGGCGACGACGCCACCAACAGCGGCTATTTCGTGTTCGTGGCCGACAAGGAAAAGGACCTGTCGGCGGGCACGCTGTACGTGGCCAAGGTCGGCGCGGGCTTCTCACTCGACCCGGCGGGCAGCCCGGCGCCGCTCACCTGGCTCAGGCTCGGCGCGGCCACCAGCGACGAGATCCGCGCGCTGGCCGCCTCGCTCAAGGCGACCGACATCATGGACCGCACCAGCGCCGACCCGCAGGACGCGACCTACACCAAGGTCATGGTCGGCGGCAAGGCCGAGTGGATCAAGCTGAAACCGGGCATGGAAAAGGCCGCGGCCTTCCTCGAAACCCACCGCTATGCCGCGCTGCTGGGCGCCTCGCTGGGCTTTACCAAGATGGAAGGCACGACCGTCAACCTCAAGGACAAGGTCGCGTATTCGGCGCTGTCCTACTGCCAGGGCTCGATGGTGGCCGGCAATGCGGCCAATGTGGCGGGGAACGGCATCTCGATCCCGAAAGCGTTGAACGCGGGCGCCGTGATGGCGCTGAGCTTGAAGGGCGGCCAGAAGGACACGGCCGGCAATGCCATCAACAGCGAGTGGATGCCCGCCGACGTCAAGGCCCTGCTGACTGGCGAGGACATCGCCGCGGATGCCCTCGGCAACGCGGCGAATCCGGACAAGATCGCCAACCCGGACAACCTCAAGTTCTCGGAAAAGATGCGCACCCTGTTCATCGGCGAGGACAGCAACCTGCACGTCAATAACTTCCTGTGGGCGTACAACGTCGACACCAAACAGTTGTCGCGCGTGCTGTCGGTACCGTCCGGCGCCGAGTCGACCGGCCTGCACGCGGTGGACGACGTCAACGGCTGGACCTACGTCATGAGCAACTTCCAGCATCCGGGCGACTGGATCGGCATCCACGCCAACGTCAAGGGCACGCTGGATCCGCTCATCAAGGCCAATTACAAGGACAAGTTCGGGGCGGCGGTGGGGTATCTCACCGGCGAGCTGGCGCAGTTCAAATTGGCGAAAGCGTAACGCGAACGCATGGCGGGCACGGGGTGCCCGCCAAACCACCATCAAAACAATCCGACGAACTCCCGCGCCGCCGAAAACGGATCCGGCACCTGCACCACGCTGCTGATGGCGGCCACCATGTCCGCCCCGCGCGACACGAGCGGGCGCGCGTTCGCCGCCGTCATCCCGCCGATCACCACCACCGGCACGCACAGGCTCGCCTTGGCCTGCAGGACGATGTCCGGCGATGTCGTCACGGCATACTTCTTGACCAGCGAGGGATAGAAGCCGCCGAACGCGACATAGCTCGCGCCCGCGCCCTGCGCCTTCTGCGCCAGTTCGAGGTCGCCGTAGCACGACGCGCCGACGATCTTGTCCGGGCCGACGGCGCCGCGCACGGCGGCCACCGGCGCATCGAGACCGCCCACGTGGACGCCGTCCGCATCGAGCTCGGTGCACAGCAGCACATGGTCGTTGATGATCAGCGGCCGGCCGTGGCGCCGGCACAGGGCCAGCAGGGCGGCGGCCTGTTCGCGGCGCAGGTCGGGGCCCGCGTCCTTGTGGCGGTACTGGATCAGCGCGGCGCCGGCGCGCAGCGCCTGGTCCGTCACGTCCAGCAGCCGGTCGGTGTCGTCCCAGTTCGGGGTCACCAGGTATAAGCCTCGCATGTCGTTATCTCTCCTCATGGATGGATGCGGCGCGGAATGCGCTGGCCCGGCGCGATCGCGTACGCATGCGCGAGCGTGCGGTCGCACCAGCGCTGGCCGAGTTCCAGCGCCTGCGCCATCGTGTCGCCCAGCGCCAGCCGGGCCGCGATGCCGGACGCCAGCGTGCAGCCGCTGCCGTGGAATTCGCCGCGCAGGCGCGGCCAGCGCCACTCCCGCGATCCGCCAGCGCTCAGCCAGCGGTTGACGATGTCGGCGCCGTCGCCATGGCCGCCCGTCACCAGCACGTGGGCGCAGGGCAGGGGCGTGCTGCCGTTGGGCGCGATGCCCAGCGCCGCCGCTTCCGGCAGGTTCGGCACGACCAGCGTGGCCACGGCCAGCAGCGGCGCCAGCGCGGCCAGCGCGTCGCCGCGCGACAGGGTGTCGCCGCGGCCGCTGGCCAGTATCGGGTCGAGCACCACGGGCAGGTCCGGCCGCCGCACACGCAGCATCCGCACGATGCCGGCGATGGCTTCCGCGTTCTCCCGGTTGCCGGGGATGCCGATTTTCACCGCGCGGATCGGCATCGTCTCGGCCAGCAGCACGGCCTGGCGCAGCAGCAGGCCGGCGTCGACCGGCACCACTTCGCGCACGGCGTTGTTGTCCTGGACCGTCAGCGCCGTCACCAGCGGCAGCGCATGCGCGCCCTGGGCGGAGACGGCTTCGATGTCGGCCTGGATGCCGGCGCCGCCCGACGGATCGAGTCCGGCGCACACGAGCACGCAGGGCCGCAGCAGCGTGTCCATCAGATCCGGCCCGCCATCGGCGACGACGGCGAGGCCGCGAACCGGCGCGGCATGCGGCCCGCGAGGTAGGCTTCGCGGCCCGCTTCCACCGCGAGGCGCATCGCGCCGGCCATCCGCACCGGGTCTTGCGCACCGGCGATGGCGCTGTTCATCAGCACGCCGTCGCAGCCCAGCTCCATCGCGATGGCCGCATCGGACGCCGTGCCGACGCCCGCATCCACGATCACCGGCACCTTGGCCTGCTCGATGATCAGCGACAGGTTCCACGGATTCAGGATGCCCATGCCGGAACCGATCAGCGACGCGAGCGGCATGATCGCCGCGCAGCCGATGTCTTCCAGCATGCGCGCCTGGATCGGATCGTCGCTGCAATAGACCATCACGTCGAAGCCGTCGCGTACCAGTTCGCGCGCGGCGACGAGCGTCTCCGGCATGTTCGGGAACAGCGTCTTCTCGTCGCCCAGCACTTCGAGCTTGACGAGCTTGTGGCCGTTCAGCAGCTCGCGCGCCAGCTGCAGCGTGTACACGGCGTCCTTGGCGTTGTAGCAGCCGGCCGTGTTGGGCAGGATCGTCCAGCGCGACGGCGGTACCGCGTCGAGCAGGTTCGGTTCGTTCGCGTGCTGGCCGATGTTCACGCGCCGGATCGCCACCGTGATGATTGCGGCACCCGACGCTTCCGTCGCCGCGCGGGTCTGTTCCAGGTCGCGGTATTTGCCGCTGCCCACCAGCAGGCGCGAGTCGTATGCCTTGCCGGCGATGGTCAACGGCCGGTCCGTTTGAGTCGTATTCGTCATGTCATGTTCCTTCAATGTCGAGGATCAGCCGCCGCCGATGGCGCGCACCACGTCCACGCGGTCGCGCGCGTGCAGGGGCGTGTCGCGCCAGCGCTCGCGCGGCACGACTTGCCGGTTCACGGCCAGCGCGAGCTTCTGGCCCGCGAGGCCCAGCGACTCGACGAGGTCGTGCAGGCTGGAGTCTCCGGGCAGCGCGTGCGCGGCGCCGTTCAATTCGATTTCCAGCACGGCGTCACTCCTTGTGATACAGCTCGGCGCCGCGCTTCATGAACTCGACGGCCTTCACCTGCATGCCCTGTTCCAGCGCGGCGTTGGCGGCGATGCCCTGGCCGGCCGCGTAGTCGCGCACTTCCTGCGTGATCTTCATCGAGCAGAAATGCGGACCGCACATGGAGCAGAAGTGCGCCACCTTGGCGGAATCCTTGGGCAATGTCTCGTCGTGGAAGGAACGCGCCTTGTCCGGATCGAGGCCGAGATTGAACTGGTCGTCCCAGCGGAATTCGAAGCGCGCCTTCGACAGCGCGTTGTCGCGGATCTGCGCGCCCGGATGACCCTTGGCCAGGTCGGCCGCGTGCGCCGCGATCTTGTACGTGATGATGCCGTCCTTGACGTCGTCCTTGTCGGGCAGGCCCAGGTGCTCCTTCGGCGTCACGTAGCACAGCATCGCCGTGCCGTACCAGCCGATGTTGGCGGCGCCGATGCCGGACGTGATGTGGTCGTAGCCCGGCGCGATGTCGGTCGTCAGCGGCCCAAGCGTGTAGAACGGCGCCTCGTGGCACTGCTCCAGCTGCAGGTCCATGTTTTCCTTGATCAGCTGCAGCGGCACGTGGCCCGGGCCTTCGATCATCACCTGCACGTCGTGCTTCCACGCGACCTGCGTCAGTTCGCCGAGGGTCTTCAGTTCGGACAGCTGGGCTTCGTCGTTGGCGTCGTAGATCGAGCCGGGACGCAGGCCGTCGCCCAGGCTGAACGCGACGTCGTAGGCCTTCATGATCGCGCAGATCTCTTCGAAATGCGTGTACAGGAACGATTCCTTGTGGTGGGCGAGGCACCACTTGGCCATGATCGAGCCGCCGCGCGAGACGATGCCGGTGAGCCTGCTCGCGGTCATCGGCACGTAGGCGAGACGCACGCCGGCGTGGATGGTGAAGTAGTCGACGCCTTGCTCCGCCTGCTCGATCAGCGTGTCGCGGTAGATCTCCCAGGTCAGGTCCTCGGCCTTGCCGTGCACCTTTTCCAGCGCCTGGTACAGCGGCACCGTGCCGATGGGGACGGGGCTGTTCCGGATGATCCATTCGCGGGTCTCGTGGATATGCTTGCCGGTGGAGAGATCCATCACGGTGTCGCCGCCCCAGCGCGTGGCCCAGGTCATCTTCTCGACTTCCTCGCCGATCGACGACGTCACGGCCGAGTTGCCGATGTTCGCATTGATCTTCACGAGGAAGTTGCGGCCGATGATCATCGGTTCCGATTCCGGGTGGTTGATGTTGTTCGGCAGGATGGCGCGGCCGCGCGCGATCTCGTCGCGCACGAATTCGGGCGTGATCTCGCGCGGGACCGATGCGCCGAACGACTGGCCCGGATGCTGGCGGCCCAGCACCTGCGCCATGCGCTTGCCCGTGGGACCGGCGGCCTCCATCGCGGCGAGGTATTCCTGGCGGCGCAGGTTTTCGCGGATGGCGACATATTCCATCTCGGGCGTGATGATGCCCTGGCGCGCGTAATGCATCTGCGTGACGTTGCGCCCGGCGACCGCGCGGCGCGGCTTGCGCTGCAGGTGGAAGCGCAGCTCGGCCAGTTTCGGATCGTTCAGGCGTTCGACGCCGTAGTGGGACGTCGGACCCGCCAGTTCCTCGGTGTCGCCGCGCTCGCGGATCCAGTCCGCACGCAGCGGCGCCAGGCCGGAGCGGATGTCGATGACGGCGTCGGGATCGGTGTACGGACCCGACGTGTCGTAGACCCACACGGGCGGATTCGGCTCATGGCCGAACGACGCCGGGGTGTCGGACTGGCGGATCTCGCGCATCGGCACGCGGATGTCCGGGCGGCTGCCCGTCACGTAGACCTTGCGGGAATTGGGCAGCGGCGCGACGGCGGCGGCATCGACGGTGGCGCTGGCGGAGAGGAATTTCGGATCGGCGTTCAAGTGCACTCCTTGTTGGTCACTAAGGGGCATTTCGAAACCGTCGCGAGCGGCAGCAGTTTTGGCCGGGACGCGCAGCTGTACGCGAATACAGCGAGCATCGCAGGGCAAAAAATGCAACGCGCAGCAGGTTTAGAAGTGCCCCGGGAGATCGGCGATCCAGCTGGAGGAGGTGCAAAGATGCGGGCAGACGAACGTGCACGCGGAACTCTGTAGCTTCCCTTCGCTGGCATTATCCAGATCAGGTTCAGAGGGTATTTCTCACCCACGCCGCGTGACGGCGCAGGACCCCTAGCATTGATGTCGCCCCGGATGGCCGGAGCGACGGGACGGAGTGTACGCGTGTTTTTTCAGAATGGCAAACGCCGGATCGCCTGCGCGACCGCGTCCGGCGCCTCCAGCGGCAGCAGGTGGCCGCGTCCCGGCACCGTCTCCAGCACCGCGTGCGGGATGAACGGGAGCAGGTGCGTGAGCAGCGCCGCCGGCGGGTCGACGCGATCCAGTTCGCCGGAGACGACCGTCACCGGCACGGCGATCCTGCGCGCCCGTTCCGTGATGTCGTGCGCCATCGCGCCATGCGGCCAGGCCCGTTTCGCGGCGTGCGCGCCGCGCAGGCTGTCCTCGACGACCTGGCTGCGCAGCGCGGGCGGCAGCGGGCCCGCGCTCAGCACGTGGTCGAGCGTGGCGCCGACGGCGGCCGCGTCGTCGTAGGCGTGGGCGATGGCGTCGCGCTGCTGCGCGTCGAGCGGCAGCGGCAGGGGTGGCGACGGCGCCACGAGGACGAGGCCGCGCAACCCGGCCGGGCGGTCCGCCGCGAGATATTGCGCGAGCTTGCCGCCCATCGAGTGGCCGACGAGGAGATAGCGGTCGAGCGCCAGCGCCTCGACCACGCCGCGCACGTCGGCCGCCATGTCGGCCAGCGCGTAGCCCGCGTCGGGCTGGCTGGAATCGCCCCAGCCGCGCAGGTCGACGGCCACATGCCGGTAACCGTCGGGCAGGGCGCCGATCACGGGTTGCCACGTGCGCGCCGAACCGCCCCAGTAGTGCAGATAGAGCAGGGTGGTCGCGCCGCTGCCGGTGAGGTGGACATCGAGTTCGATGCCGTTGGTCTTGATCTTCATTGCCGTTCCTGGGTGATGGGGTAAGACGAAGACTGTAACTTCCATCGGTTCGTTCGATAATCCCGGATTTCGTGGCATCATTTACCACTTTGGGTGGGAGATCGCATGGACCGGGTGACGAGCATGGCGGTGTTCGTGAAGAGCGTCGAGGGCGGCAGCCTGGCGGCCGCGGCGCGCCACTTCGGGCTGTCGCACGCGATGGTGAGCAAGCATCTGCGCGGCCTGGAGCAGAGCCTGGGCGTGCGCCTGCTGACCCTCACCACGCGCCGCCTGACGCTGACGGAGGCCGGCGACAATTACTTCCGGCGCTGCGTGCAGATCCTCGCCGACATCGAGGAGGCCAACCGCGAGGCGATGCAGTTGCAGGCCGTGCCGCGCGGCCTGCTGCGCCTGACGGCACCCGTGACGTTCGGCGAGCAGCACCTGGCGCCCGCGCTCGCGGCATTCCTCGCGCGCTATCCCGACATCGTGCTGGACGTCGAGCTGACGGACCGCTTTTCGGACCTCATCGACGAAGGCTTCGACCTGGCGCTGCGCATCGGCCGCCTGCCCGATTCGGCGCTCGTCGCGCGCCGCCTCGGCGCCAGCCGCATGATCACGTGCGCGGCGCCGGCCTACCTCGCGCGCCACGGCACGCCCGCGCATCCGTCCGAACTGGCGGCCCACCGCTGCCTGTACCTGAGCGGCGTGACGACGCCGGGCGAGTGGTGGTACGAGGCCGGCGGCGGCCGGATGACGGTCCGGGTCGACGGCCCGCTGCGGACGAATTCGATCGCGCTGGCATGCCAGGCGGCGCGCGCGGGCGCGGGCATCGTGTTCGGTCCGGCGTTCGCGCTCGCACCGTCGATCGCGGCCGGCGCCCTCGTGCCCGTGCTGGAGGACTTCGCCGGCGCCGCGCTGGACATCCACGCCCTCTACCTCAGCAAGCGCCACATGTCGAAGAAGCTGCGCCTGCTGATCGATTTCCTGGCCGGCCGCTTTGCCCCGCCGGTGGGCATGGACGGCGTTTGATGCGATACTGTCGGCGTCAATCCACCGTTCCGCCCACGCGATCCATGGCCATCCTGACCCACCTGCTGCTGTACCCGATCAAATCCTGCGCCGGCATCGCCGTCCGGTCGGCCGTCGTGAACGAATCCGGCCTGTCCGCGCTGGGCGTGCACGACCGCGAATGGATGCTGGTGACGGACGACGGCCAGTTCCTCACGCAGCGCGAGCATCCGCGCATGGCGCTGATCCGGCCGCTGCCCGACGGCGGCAGGCTGCGCGTCCATGCGCCCGGCATGGATGAACTGGCGCTGCCGCTCGCGTGGGACGAGGCGGCCGCCACGCGCACCGTGCGGATCTGGGACGACAAGGTCGACGCCGCCGATTGCGGCGACGCGGCGGCCGCCTGGTTTTCGGCCGCGCTGGCCACGCCGTGCCGCCTCGTGCGCTTCCACCGCGACGTCGTGCGGCCGACGAGCACCAGGTGGACGGATGGCGTGGAAGCGCGGACGCGCTTTGCGGACGGCTATCCGCTGCTGCTGATCGGCCAGGCGTCGCTCGACGACCTCAACGCGCGCCTCGTCGCGGCCGGCCGCCATGCGCTGCCGATGGACCGCTTCCGCCCGAACCTCGTCGTCGACGGTCTCGACGCGTGCGAAGAAGATTTCCTGGCGACGCTGACGGTGGGCGGCGTCCAGATCCGTCCCGTGAAGCCGTGCGCGCGCTGCCCGATCCCGTCCATCGACCAGGCGACGGGCATCCCGGGCCCGGACCCGCTCGACATCCTGCAGACCTACCGCGCCAATCCGCGCATGGAAGGCGCCATCTGCCTGGGCATGAATTGCATCGTGACGGCGGGTGCCGGCAGCGAACTGCATCTCGGCCAGGAGATGGAAACGGAAATCGCGTTCTAGGCCAGCGTCGCCAGCATCTCGTACGGATAGATGCCGCGCCGGTGGCCGTCGCTGAACGCCAGGTTCAGTGCATATGTACCCACCAGTTCGATCGCGGTCAGCCGTACGGCATCGCCGGCTTCGACGCCGGCGCCGGCCCGGCGCTGCGCGCGGCATGCCGAGCACGGGCAGGCCGCGCGCAGGCGCGCATGCGTGATGCGCACCGTGCGCCCGTCCGGCCAGCGCAGCGCCAGCACGCCTTGCGCGGCGTGGTTCTCGACCGCTTCCGGCAGCACCGTCATGCTTGCGCCGCGATTTGCTGGAGCGCG
Organism: Massilia luteola; assembly: GCF_034420155.1. Classification (NCBI taxonomy): domain Bacteria; kingdom Pseudomonadati; phylum Pseudomonadota; class Betaproteobacteria; order Burkholderiales; family Oxalobacteraceae; genus Massilia; species Massilia luteola. The sequence continues at coordinate 165,649 of NZ_JAXOFN010000005.1, read as the reverse complement.
AGGCGCACGGACTTGCGCACTTCCGGGTCGGAATCGCTTTCCGCCTCGCACAGCGCGGGCAGTGCGGCGGGCGAACCGATCTCGCCCAGCGCCAGCGCCGCTTCTTTTCTCAGGTTGCCGATCCTGTGATCGAGCGCAGCGATCAGGGCCGGCAGCGCGTCCGGGTTGCGCAGGCGTCCCAGGCTGCGGGCGGCGCGCAGGCGCACCTGCCACCAGTCGTCGCCCAGCGCGGCGATCAATGCCGGCGCCGCGTCGCGCAGGCGCAGCTTGCCGAGCGTCGTCGCGGCTTCCTCGCGCACTTGCCATGCCTGGTCGGACAGGGCCGCCAGCAGGGCGGGCAATATGGCCTGCGGCGCGGCGGCAAAGCCCAGTGCACCCGCGGCGGCGCGGCGTACTTCCGGCTCCGGATCCTGGATCGCCAGCCGCGCCAGCGCGTCGACCGCATCGGGATGTTGCAGGAAACCCAGCACGGTCACCGCCTCGCGCCGCACGAGCGGATCGGCATCGCCGAGCGCCGCCAGCGCGGGCGTAAAACTGTCCGGCACACGCAGTTCGCGCACGCCGCGCAGTACGGCCGCGCGCACGAAGGCGTCATCGACGCCGATGAACGGCAACAGTTCCCGCGCCGAATCGGGCAGTTTCAGCTCCGCGAGGCTTTCTGCGGCGGCCGCGCGCACGCCGGCATCGCCGTCGGACAGCAGGCGCGCGAGGCCGCGCACGGTGGCCGGCGATTCGAAGGCTTCCAGCGCGCGGGCCGCGGCCGTGCGCACGGCCGCGGCGTCGTCGTCGAGCGCGGCCAGCAGCAGCGGCACGTGGGCGTCGCCGTCCAGGTCGGCCAGGCCGAGCAGCGCGATGCGGCGGACCGTGTGGTCGTCGTCCTGCAGGCGCAGCGCGAGGGCTGCGAGTTCGGGGGCGTCGTGGTAATCGGTTGTCACGGTGTGTCCTTGCATGGCAGGGTTCAGAGAGGGCCCAGTGGGCTCAGGCGCGCCAGCGGCGTGATGCTGGCTTGCGGGTGAAGCAGGTCCAGGCAGTGGCGTTTCAGGCGCGTGAAGTGGCTCGAGGTCATGAGGTCCGGATGGCGCGGGCGTTCGAAGTCGAGGCGGATCTCGTCGATGATGCGGCCCGGGCGGGGGCTCATCACGAGGATGCGGTCGGCGAGGAACAACGCCTCGTCGATGTCGTGCGTGATGAAGACGATCGTCGTGTTCACGCGTGCCCACACCTCCAGCAGCAGCTCCTGCATTTTCAGGCGCGTCTGCGCGTCCAGTGCGCCGAACGGTTCGTCCATCAGCATCACGCGCGGATGGTTGATGAGGACGCGCGCGATTTCCACGCGCTGCTGCATGCCGCCCGACAGCTGGACCGGATAGCGGTCCTCGAAGGCAGCCAGGCCCACGAGGCCCAGCAGCTCGCGCGCCCGCTCGCGCCGCTCGTCCCGTCCGATACCCTTCATCTTGAGGCCGAAGGCGACGTTGTCGAGCACCTTCCGCCACGGGAACAGCGTGTGCTGCTGGAACACGAGGCCGCGGTCCGGATGCGGTCCCGCGACGGGCGCGCCATCGACGTGGATGCTGCCGCGGCTGGGTGTCCAATGGCCGGCCAGGGCGCCGAGCAGCGTCGACTTGCCGCAGCCGGACGGCCCGAGCACGCAGACGAATTCGCCCGGCGCGATGGACAGCGACACGTCGTGCACCGCGTCGAACGCCTGCGTTCCGGCGCCGAGGCGGATGCCGAGCTGGTCGATCTCGATGGCGCCGCCCTGCGTCAGCCGTGCGCGTTCGATGCTGGTCGTCTGGTTCATGGCTTCGTCCTTTGCATGTGGTACCAGGGCATGGCGAGATCGCCCAGCTTTTTCACGAGCGCGCTGCTGCCCATGCCGATGACGCCGATGAACAGCATGCCGACGACGATGTCCGGATAGTTTTGGATCGTGTACGCGGCCCACGTGTAATAGCCGATGCCGAACTGGCCGGCGATCATCTCCGCCGTCACGAGGCAGAACCACGCCGTGCCCATGCCGATCGACAGGCCCGTGACGATGTTGGGTGCGGCCGCCGGAAGGATGACTTCCGTGAAGATGGTCCAGCGGCCGGCGCCGAGGCTGCGCGACGATGCGACGAGGCGCGGATCGACGCCCTCCGCGCCGTGGATCGTGCCCAGCAAGATGGGAAACAGCGCGCCGATGAACGTGATGAACACCATCGACAACTCGGATGACGGGAACATCAGGATCGCCAGCGGGATCCAGGCGACGGCCGGGATCGGGCGCAGCATTTCGAGCGGCGGCAGCAGCACGTCTTCCAGCAGCCGCGAACGGCCGATGACGAGGCCCAGCACGAGGCCGGCCACGCCCGCCGCCGCAAAGCCGGCGAACACGCGCCCCACGCTGGCCTTCAAATGCAGGACCAGCCTGGGCGATTCCAGCAGCGCGGCGGCCGCATCGAACACGTCCTTGGGCGACGGCACATTCCGGAACGTGACGAGGCCGAGGTCGAGGCGGTGCGTGGCGGCCCACTGCCAGGCGGCCACGCAGGCGACGAGCGAGAGCACGCGCAGGGCCAGGCGGCGCGCGTGGCGCAGCAGGGCGGGGTCGAGTGTGCGAGGGGCGGTGGTGTCCATGAAGCTCCTGGGTGACTGGATGAGGATCGATGCATTTTTTAGGGAACGCTGCATTTGCACGTCGTTCCGGCGCAGGCGGGAACCCAAGGGTTTCGACTACGGACGCAAAGCCTGGATCCCCGCCTGCGCGGGGATGACGCTAACGGTGGCTTTCAAGCCATTACATCGCCTTCCCGTTCTTGAGCGTATCGAAATCGACCACCTTGCCCTTGACCTTGGCCGCCTGCGTCTGCGCATCGGCTTTCAGCAGGAACGCGCTGACGTCCTTGCCGTCGGCGGCGACGACGAACCACGCGTCGCCCGCCAGCAGCTTGAGGCCCGAGCCCTGATCGTGGGCGTACACGGTGCGCACCTTCTTGCCCGCCTGTTCCAGCTGGCGCAGCGCGGCGATCGCGGTCGTCGCGCTCGCGTAGTGGCGCACGAGCGGCTCGCCCCGCACCCAGATCTGCGTGAGGTGACGGAAGTCCGTGATCGGTTTGCCGGTCACCGCGTCCCGCGCCTTCAACGGCAGCTTGTCGTAGTTCTTCAATTGCCTGTCGTAGTCCAGGCCGGCCTGCCTGAAGGCCGTGCGAATGAACGTATCGTCGATGAAGGTGTTGACGTCGAGGTCAGAGTCCGTGCGCTTCAGCAGGCGCAGCGTGTCGATCGAGGTTTTTACGGCCTGCCGGTATTCCGGCTTCCACGTGAAGTCGCGCGTCTGCAGGCCTACCGGCCCGTGGAACAGGTAGTCGACTTCGGCGTCGATGCCGGTCACCTTCGCGATCAGCTCACTGTATTTTTCCGGTTCAGCCGCGATCAGGCGGTCCGCTTCGATGGCCGCGCGCAGGTAGGCCACGACGATCTCCGGATATTTTTTCGCGTAGTCGGCCTCGACGAGGCTGCCGTGCATCGTCGGGGAACGGGCCTGCGAACCGTCGTAGATCTTGCGGGCGAAGCCGCGGTGCGGGAACAGGTCGGCGAACGGGACGAAGTCGGCGTGGGCGTCGACCTTGTTGCCCTGCAGGGCGGAGCCGGCGACTTCCGGCGCCTGCGTCGTGATGTTCACGTCCTTGTCCGGGTCCCAGCCCTGCGCCCTCACGGCGCGCAGCAGCATGCCGTGGGCCGTGGACGCGAACGGCACCGAGATCGTCCTGCCCTTCAGCTCCGCCAGCGACTGCACCGGCGAACCCTTCGGCACGACGATGCCGTTGCCGGAACCGAGCGTGCTGCCCGACAGGACGGTGACGAAGATGCTCTTCCTGCCCGCCTTGGCGTGCGCGGCGCCGTTGAAGGCGCCGGGGAAGTCGGCCATGGATCCGATGTCCAGCTTGCCCGCGACCATCTCGTTCGTCAGCGGCGCGCCGGACGTGAAATTCTTCCATTCGATGTCGTACTTGACGTCCTTGTACTTGCCGTCGTGCGGCAGGTATTTTTCCAGCAGGTGCAGCTCGCGGATCAGAAGGCCGCCGGTGGCGCAGTTGATGGTCGTGTCCTGGGTGCCGATGGCAACGCGGATGGTGTCAAGCGCGTGGGCGCTGCCGAAGGCGAGCAGCAGGGACAGGCCGATCAGTTCATGGTGCAGCTTCATCGAGTCATTCTCCGGGTAGTGTCGTTCAGCGCAGCAGATAGGGGATGTCGACGCGGACGGCGCCGGTCGGGCAGTCCTGCTCGCACGGCATGCAGTACCAGCATTCGTCGAACTGCATGTAGGCCTTGCCCTGGACCATGTCGATGGCCAGCACGTCGAGGGGGCAGACGTCCACGCACACGGTGCAGCCCTTGTGTGCGATGCATTTGTCGCCGTCGACGGTGACCGGAACGCTGGTGATGTTGATGGTGGTCGGCATGGGTTCTCCTGGTCAGGCCGCGAGGCGCTCGGTCTTCACGCGCAGGCGCTGGTAGGCCGCCTTCTCGCTGTCGTCGAGCGGCACGATGTATGGCGCGACGGGACGCTTGAAGCACGTCATCCCGCCGTCCTGCTTCTTGAGCTGCACGTGCACGAACCAGTCGGCATCGTTGCGCTGCGGGTAGTCGACGCGGTTGTGATACAGGCCCCAGCGGCTCTCCGTGCGGTACAGCGAAGCGCGCGCGGCCATCTCGGCGCAATCGCGGATCGCGTGGATTTCCATCGCGCGCATGAGCTCATGCGGGTTCCGCGCCTGCAGCCGGTCGAGGTCGGCGCGGATCATCTCGAAACGCTGCAGGCCGATCTCCATCTTGCGCGTGACCTTGGGCGGTTGCAGGTAGTCGTTGACCATCCGGCGCAGCTTGTACTCGACCTGGTTCGGCGGCAGCCCGTCCTGGCGCGCGAGCGGCGCCCACCCGCGGGCGCGCTCGCGCTCGACCTGGGCCTCGTCGACGCCCGGCAGGGCTTGCGCGGCGCAGTACGCGGCCGCGCTTTCTCCGGCCAGGCGGCCGTAGACGAAGGCGCCCAGCATGTAGTTATGCGGCACGCAGGCGAGGTCGCCGGCCGCGAGCAGGCCGGGAACCGTCGTGCGCGCATGCTCGTCGACCCACACGCCGGACGCCGAGTGGCCGCTGCACAGGCCGATTTCCGAGATGTGCATCTCGACCATCTGCTCGCGGTAGTCGGTGCCGCGGCCCGCGTGGAAGCGCCCGCGGCTCGGGCGCTCGTTCGTGTGCAGGATCGTTTCGATGGTCCGGATGGTTTCCTCGGCCAGGTGGTTCATCTTGAGGAACACGGGGCCGTTGCCGCCCTGAAGTTCGTCGTGGAACTCCTGCATCATCTGGCCGCTCCAGTAATCGCATTCGATGAAGCGCTCGCCCTTCGCATTCGTCGTGTGGCCGCCGAACGGCCCCGTCACGTAGGCACAGGCGGGGCCGTTGTAATCCTTGATCAGCGGGTTGATCTGGAAGCATTCGATGCCCGACAGCTCGGCGCCCGCGTGATAGGCCATGCTGTAGCCGTCGCCCGCATTGGTCGGGTTCTCGTAGGTGCCGAACAGATAACCGGAGGCGGGCAGGCCGAGGCGGCCGGCGGCGCCCGTCGCCAGCACGACGGATTTCGCGCGGATCACGTGGAAGTCGCCCGTGCGGCAGTCGAAGGCCATGGCGCCGGCGATTTTTCCGCCACTTGCACCGTCGTCCGTCGTGAGCAGCCGCGTGGCGACGAGGCGGTTGGTGATCTCGACGCGCGCCCGCTTCAGGCGGCGGTACAGCACGTTCTTGATGTCGTGGCCTTCGGGCATCGGCAAGACGTAGGTGCCCATGTGGTGGACCTTGCGCATCGCGTAGTCGCCCGTCGCATCCTTTTCGAACTTCACGCCCCAGCTGTCCAGTTCCTCGATCATGGCGTAGCTGTTGCGCGCGTACGCCATCACGGTGGCCTGGTTGACGATGCCGTCGTTGGCGATCGTGATCTCCTTGACGTATTGCTCGGGCGTCGCGAAGCCCGGCACGACGGCGTTGTTGAGGCCATCCATGCCCATCGAGATGGCGCCGCTGCGCTTGACGTTGGCTTTCTCCAGCAGCAGCACGCGCAACTGCGGATTTGTCTCCTTGGCCTTGACGGCAGCCATCGGGCCGGCGGTGCCGCCGCCGATCACGAGCACGTCGACGATTTGAATATGTGTTTCCATGTCGGCTTCCTGAAGCAGTTGGGTGAGTGTCGTGGATGACGCTGAAGGTCGTCATGCTTGCCAGGATGGTAGCGACGGGATCACACGGCGCGAACGAATGATTTCGCGCTTACAAATATGAAAACCGCCTGAGTCGGTCGGCGCATATCGATATGCGGCGGATGCGCTAGACTGTGCGGTTTTCGACGACCCCGACACGATGAATGCCCTGATCGTCCTGCTGCACGGCGTCGGCAGCACGCCGGCCGACATGGCGCCGCTGGCCGGCCTGATCGCCGCGCACGATGCCAATGCGCGCGTGGCGGTACCGCCGGCCACATGGCCCTGCGACCGCGGCGGCGCCGGCTATCAATGGTTTTCGGTGGACGGCATCACGGACGCGAACCGTCCCGGCCGCGTCCGCGCGGCGCTGCCGGCGTTCGTCGCCACCGTCGAAGATTTGCAGCGAGAATACGGCGCGACCCCGGAACGGACCGTGCTGGCCGGCTTTTCGCAAGGCGCGGCCATGGCGCTCGCCGCGTGCCAAAACCGCTTCCTCGCGCGCCACGTCGTCGCCATCGCCGGCCGCAGCGCGCCGCTGCCGGGCGCGTGGGAGCGGCGTACGATGGTCACCCTCGTGCACGGCCGCATGGACCGTACCGTGCCCGTGCAGCATAGCGAACGGGCCTTCGAGCGCCTCGCCGCGCTGGGCGCGGACGTGCGGCTGGACGTCGTGCCGCGCGCCGTCCACCTGCTGGCGCCGCCGTTGCTGGAGCGCGCCTGGCAGGCGATAGGCATGACATCTTGGCAATGTTAATGCCTTTGCCTCATCATTTTCGTTTCCAAGCCGCGTAGATTCGCGTAAATTAGGGTTCTTGCTGAAGGGGAACCACACATGCACGAGCGCGGCGCCAGTGTGCGCGAACTCATCGCCGAGAACGAGGCCTTGCGCCGCCAGCTGTCCAGCCTGATCGACCAGGCCGAGGGCAACCACGCCATCATGATGCGGCACCAGGCGTTCGACCTGGAAATCGTCGGCGCGAGCACCTTCCAGGAGCTGGCCGGCACCATCTTCCGCCTGCTGCCCGTGATTTCCGACCTGGACGCCCTCACGCTGTCGCTCGTCGACACGGGCGCCGACATCTACACCGTCATGCACAAGCTGGGCGTGGATTTCGAGGCGTTCCCGCATCTGCTGTTCCACGACGATGGCGACGCGCTCGGCTTCGATCTCGCGGGCAGCCGTGCGCCGCGGCCGCGCCTGGTGCCGTTCGACGCGGCCACGCAGCGCCACGCCTTTCCCCATCCGCCCGCTGGCCTCGCGAGCGTGGCCATGGTGCCGCTGATGCGGAATAAACGCCTGATCGGCAGCCTGAACCTGGGCAGCCGCGACCCGAGCCGCTTCACGCCGCTGCTGGGCACGGACTTCGTCGAGCACATGGCATCGATCATCGCGATCTGCCTGGAGAATGTGATCAGCAACGAGATGCTGAAGTACATCGGCCTCACCGATGCGCTCACGGGCGTCTACAACCGCCGCTACATGGACCGCCGCCTCGTCGAGGAAATCTCGCGTGCGCGGCGCCAGTCGTACCGGCTGTCGTGCATGTACATCGACATCGATTGGTTCAAGCAGGTCAACGACACGTACGGCCACCTGGCCGGCGACGACGTGCTGCGCGAAGTCGCGGCGCGCATCAAGGCGGAGCTGCGCATGACGGACGCGCTGGGCCGCTTCGGCGGCGAGGAGTTCGTCGTGCTGCTGATCGACGCGGACCTGGAGAGCGCCAGCATGGTCGCCCAGCGCATCCGCGCCAGCGTGGCGGAGCGGCCGTTCCTGCTGCAGGAGGGGCAGACGCTGGCGGTGTCGGTGTCGATCGGTGTCGCGACCCTCGACGATTTCGAGCGCGATCACGCGATCGAAGGCGTGGCGCAGCAGCTCGTCGCGCATGCCGATCAGGCGCTGTACCAGGCGAAGGAAGGTGGCCGCAACCGCGTCGTCGCATCGACGTAGGGTGGGCTCCCCGAGCCCACGCGTGACGCCGGCATGACGCGAACGTTCGCGTGGGCACAGGGTGCCCACCCTACCGCAATAGTCGGCCTTCGGCGCGCGTGACGGCGTTGCCGGTTCCCCGCAACACCACCACGTCCCCCGCCCGCAGCGCCGTCTCCGGCGTCGGTTCGATGCGCTCGTTCCCGCGCCGCACGGCCGTCACCTCCGCGCCCACTTCGTCCAGTTCCAGCTCCGCGATGCAGCGCCCGACGGCGCCGGCGTCGTCGCGCAGGGTCACCGAATGCAGGCGCACGTAGTCGTGTTCCGTGCCGTCGGCGACGTCGCTGGCGCCGTGGAAGAAGCCGCGCAGCGAGGCATAGCGCTCGTCGCGCGCGGCCTGCACGCGGTGCACGACGCGGCGCAGCGGCACGCCCATCACCACCAGCGCGTGCGACGCGAGCATCAGGCTCGATTCCAGCGCTTCCGGCACGACCTCGGTGGCGCCGGCCTTCTTGAGCACGTCCAGTTCGCGGTCGTCATGGGCGCGCACGATCACGGGCAGCTTGGGCGCCAGCTCGGTCACGAGGTGCAGCACCTTCACGGCAAGGCGGGTGTCGGCGAACGTGATCACGAGGGCGCTGGCGCGGTTGATGCCGGCCGCGATCAGGGCTTCGCGCCGCGTGCAGTCGCCGTACGACACGTTGATGCCGGCCGTGCGCGCTTCCTGCACGCGCTCGGGGTCGAGGTCGAGCGCGTACCACGGCAGCTTTTCTTCCGACAGCAGGGTCGCCAGCGACTGGCCGCTGCGGCCGAAGCCGGCGATGATCACGTGCTTCTGCGTGGCCATCGTGCGGCTCGCGAGCTGCGTCAGCTGCAGCGATTGCAGCATCCATTCGTTGGCCGCGATCTTCATCACCAGCTTGTCCATGTGGGCGATGACGAACGGTGCGGCCAGCATCGACAGCACCATCGACGCGAGCACCAGCTGGATCACGAACGGCGGGATCAGCTTCGAGCCCGAGGCGAGGTTCAGCAGCACGAAGCCGAATTCGCCGGCCTGCGCGAGCGCGAGGCCGGTGCGCATGGCGATGCCGTCGGACGAGCCGAAGGCCTTGGCCAGCAGCGCGATCAGCGCGAATTTCAGCATCACCGGCACGATGAGCAGCACCAGGACGATCCACCAGTTGGCGAGCACGAGGTGCACGTTCAGGAGCATTCCGATGGTGATGAAGAAGAGGCCCAGCAGCACGTCGCGGAACGGCTTGATGTCTTCTTCCACCTGGTGTTTATACGGTGTCTCGGAGATCAGCATGCCGGCCACGAACGCGCCCAGCGCCATCGACAGGCCCGCATGTTCCGTGATCGCCGCGGCGCCGAGGGTCACGAGCAGCAGGTTCAGCATGAACAGTTCCTGCGAGCGGCGCTTGACGACGACGTTGAACCACTTGCGCATGACCTTCTGGCCGAAGAACAGCAGCAGCGCCAGCACGGCCGCCGCCTTGATGCCGGCCCAGGCCAGGGTCATCGCGAGTTCCTCGGCCGGTTGCGCCAGCGACGGGATCAGGATCAGCAGCGGGACGACGGCGAGGTCCTGGAACAGCAGGATGCCGATGATGCGGCGTCCGTGCTCGCTTTCCAGTTCGAGCCGCTCGGTCAGCAGTTTCGAGACGATGGCCGTGGACGACATCGCCAGCGCCCCGCCCAGCGCCAGCGCGGCCTGCCAGCCGACGTGCATCGATGGGGGCAGGTAGCGCGTCAGCAGCGACGCCAGCACCGTCACGGCGATGGTCAGCACGACCTGTGCGAGCCCGAGGCCGAACACGATGCGGCGCATGGCGCGCAGCTGGGCCAGCGAGAATTCCAGCCCGATCGAGAACATGAGGAAGACGACGCCGAATTCGGCCAGGGCCTGCGTCGTGGAGCCGTTGTCGGCGAGGTCCAGGGCATGCGGCCCGATCAGCACGCCCACCGCGAGATAGCCCAGCATGGGCGGCAGGTGCAGCATGCGGAATGCGACGACGCCGAGGACGGCGCTGCCCAGCAAAAGAAGGGTGAGTTCGAGGCCTGAGGTCATATCGGTTGACGATGAGGTCCCGTAAACATGTTGTTTGTTACGTCTGGCAAGTTTTTTGCTTTCCCAATTCGGCTATACTTTGACTATGAGTGTAACCGATGAAAAAACAATGCTGACAAGTTTTAATGCGGCCCAGGCAGCCCGGGCGCTGGAACTGGCCCGCGAGGCGCTGGATATCGAAGGCGAAGCAATCCGCAAGCTGGCCGCGCGCCTCGGCCGCGACGACAGCGTGCCGCGCGCCGTGGCGCTGATGATGGCCTGCAAGGGGCGCGTGGTCGTCACCGGCATGGGCAAGTCGGGCCATATCGGCCGCAAGATCGCGGCGACGCTGGCCTCGACCGGCACCCCCGCGCTGTTCCTGCACCCGGCCGAAGCGGCCCACGGCGACCTCGGCATGGTGACCGCGCAGGACGTCCTGATCGCGATCTCGTATTCCGGCGAAAGCAGCGAACTGGCCGTCGTGATCCCGGCCGTCAAGCGCATGGGCGTGCCCGTGGTCGCCATGACCGGCAAGCCGGAATCGACCCTGGCCCTGGCGGCGGACGTGCACCTGGACGTCGCGGTCGAGAAGGAAGCCTGCCCGTTGAACCTGGCGCCGACCGCGAGCACCACCGCGACCCTCGCGCTGGGCGATGCGCTGGCCGTCGCGCTGCTCGAACTGCGCGGCTTCAAACCGGACGATTTCGCGCGCTCGCATCCGGGCGGCGCGCTGGGCCGCAGGCTTCTCACGCACGTGCGCGACGTGATGCGCAGCGGCGACGCCGTGCCGAAGGTCACGCCGGACGCGCTGCTGACCGATGCGCTGCTGGAAATCTCGCACAAGGGCATGGGCATGACGGCCGTCGTCGACGCCGCCGGCCATCCGGTCGGCGTGTTCACGGACGGCGACCTGCGCCGCCTGATCGAGAAGGCCCAGGATTTCAGCAAGCTCGTGATCCGCGACGTCATGCATCCGGACCCGCGCCGCGTGCATCCGGACCAGCTGGCGGTGGATGCCGTCGCCGTGATGGAAGAATTCCGCATCAACCAGATGCTCGTCACCGACGCCGACGACGTATTGGTCGGCGCGCTGCACATCCACGACCTCACGCGCGCCAAGGTGATCTGATGGTGACCCCGCTGGCACACATGGAGCGCGCGGCGCGCGTGAAAGTCATGATCTTCGACGTCGACGGCGTCCTCACCGACGGCAGCCTGACGTATGGCCCGGACGGCGAAGTCACGAAGACGTTCTACGTGCTGGACGGCCTCGGCATCCAGCTCCTGAACCGCACGGGCGTGCAGACGGCCATCATCAGCGCACGCACGTCGCCCATCGTCATCAGGCGCGCGGCCGACCTCGGGATCACGCACGTGTTCCAGGGCCAGCACGACAAACGCCTCGCGTTCGCCGACCTGCTCGCCAAAACGGGTGTGACGGCCGAGGAATGCGGCTACATCGGCGACGACGTGATCGACCTGCCGCTGTTCACGCGCGTCGGCTTTGCCGTGACCGTGCCGAGCGGCCATCCGGAAGTGCGGCACCGCGCCCATTACGTCACGCAGAACCCGGGCGGCCGCGGCGCCGTGCGCGAAGTGTGCGACATGGTGATGCGCGCCCAGGGCACCTACGAACAGGCGCTCGCGCCGTATTTCGGTTAATTTCAGGATAAGCGCAGCCATGGCCCCTGCCAACTACAAGCGCACCGCGCACCGCTGGCGCCTGCTGGCCCTGATGCTGACCGCCGTGTTTTTTGCGTTCGGCAGCTTCTGGCTCGTGCAGGTGATGCAGGGCGAAGAGACCACGCCGGGCGCCAATGCGGGCAACGAGCCGGACTACATCGTCGACAACTTCAGCTGGGTGCGCATGTCGGAGGCCGGCAAGCCGCGCTACGTGATCTCGGGCGAGCGCCTGACGCACCGCCCGGCCGACAACACGGCCCTCGTCGACAAGCCCGTGGTGCAGAGCCTCACGGCCGAACACCCGCCCATGACGATGACGGCGGAGCACGCGCTCGTCAACCAGAACCAGAACCAGATCGACCTGACCGGCAACGTCGACATCCAGCGCCCCGGCAACGCGACGTCGCAGCCGCTGCGGATCCGCACCGAGGTCCTGACCTTGCTGACGGACGACGAGATCGCCAAGACCGACCGGCCGGTCCACATGACGCTCGGCAGCGCGTCGATCGACGCCGTGGGCATGGAGGCCAACAACGCCACCCAGCAGATCGCGCTGGGCGGCCGCGGCTCGGCCACCTATCCGCCGCGCCCACCGCGCCCGCCGCGCTGAAGCCAATTGAGAGGATAAACGAATGAAGAAAATACTCGCCGCCGCCATGTTCCTGCTGGTGCCGCTGGCTGCTTCGGCCGAGAGGGCGGACGCCCTCAAGCCGGTCAACATCAAGTACGACAAGGCCAACAGCGACCTGGTGACGCAGAACTATGTCGTCACCGGCAACGTGATCATCACGCGCGGCACCATGGTCCTCAAGTCGGACCGCGCCGAGGTCAAGGAAGCGCCGGACGGTTATCACACGTTCATCCTGACCGCGGATCCGGGCAAGCTCGCGACCTTCCGCCAGAAGCGCGACGGCGGCCCCGACCTGTGGGACGAAGGCCAGGCCCAGCGCATCGAATACGACGAACGCAACGACCTCGTGAAGCTGTTCTCGAAAGCCATGATCCGCCAGCTCGAAGGCCAGAAGGTCACGCAGGAAATGGACAACGAATTCATCTCCTACGATAACCGCAAGGAAGTGCTGGTCGGCCGCAACGACGCCAGCGGCGCGGACAAGCCCGGCAATGGCCGCGGCAGCATCACGCTGCAGCCGCGCCGCACGCCCGCGCCGGCCGCGGGTGCCACGCCGGCGGGCAAGCAATGACGGAGGTCCGCACGATGGAGGCCCATACGGACATCCCGCCGGCCGAATGCGGCGGCAGCACGCTGGTCGTCAACGGCCTGCAGAAGAGCTATGGCAAGCGCCTGGTGGTGCGCGACGTGTCGCTGCAGGTCGCGTGCGGCGAAGTCGTCGGCCTGCTGGGCCCGAACGGTGCCGGCAAGACGACGTCGTTCTACATGATCGTGGGCCTGGTGCCGTCGGATGCCGGCAGCATCGACATCAACGGCACCGACGTCACGAGCCTGCCGATCCACCGGCGCGCCCTGCTGGGACTGTCGTACCTGCCGCAGGAAGCGTCCGTGTTCCGCAAGCTGACGGTGGAAGAGAACATCCGCGCCGTGCTGGAATTGCAGCGCGAGAACGGCAAGCCGCTCACCAAGACGCGCATCGCCGAACGCCTCGACGAGCTGCTGACCGAGCTGCAGATCGAAAAGCTGCGCGAGAGCCCGGCCCTGTCGCTGTCGGGCGGGGAACGGCGGCGCGTGGAGATCGCGCGCGCCCTCGCGACGAATCCGCGCTTCGTGCTGCTCGACGAACCGTTCGCCGGCGTGGATCCAATTGCGGTCATCGAGATCCAACGTATCGTGCGCTTCCTGAAGGAGCGCGGCATCGGCGTGCTGATCACGGACCACAATGTGCGCGAGACGCTGGGCATCTGCGACCGCGCCTACATCATCAACCAGGGGGCGGTGCTGGCATCCGGCCGTCCCGACGACATCATCGCCAATGAATCGGTGCGGCGCGTCTACCTGGGCGAACACTTCCGAATGTAGTCATGAAACAGACGCTGCAACTCAAGACTTCACAGCACCTTGCACTGACGCCGCAACTCCAGCAGTCGATCCGGCTGCTGCAGCTGTCGACTCTCGAGCTGCACCAGGAAATCGAGCAGGCCCTGAGCGAGAACCCGTTGCTCGAACGGCTCGACGATCCGCTCGACCGCTCCGTACGCCTGCTGGCCGACGGCGCCATCAACAGCGCGCCGGCATCGATGCAGGCCGGTGAGGCGCCGGCCGCGCAGGGGCCGAGCGCGGAGGGCGGCGCGCCCGCCGAGAACGGCAGCGGCGAGAGCGGCGCCGATGCCGGCGGCGACAGCGGCGAAGGCGCCGGCAGCGAAGGCGGCGAGGACTGGGGCGAATTCGGCCGCAGCAGCGGCAGCGGCGGCGAGGACGAGGACGGCCGTCCGCAGCTGGAAGCGAGCCCGGTCACCTTGCGCGAGCACCTGATGGAACAGGTCCGCATGACGTGCTGCGCGGCGCGCGACTGCGCGCTGGTGGAACTCGTCGTCGACGCGCTGGACGACAATGGTTATCTGGACGAACCGCTGGACGACATCCACGCGCGCCTGCCGGCCGAACTGGAGATCGAGTTCGAGGAACTGCGCATGGCGCTGGCCCTCGTGCAGAGCATGGACCCGCCCGGCGTGGGCGCGCGCAGCGCGGCAGAATGCCTGGCCCTGCAGATCCGGCGCATGCCCGGCGTGCCGCTCGTCACGCGGCGCATGGCGCTGGTCATCGTCGAGAAATACCTGACGTGGTTCGCGCAGCGCGAATTCAACAAGCTGAAAAAGGCGCTGGACTGCGACGACGAAGACCTGCGCGAAGCCCAGACCATCATCCGCCAGTGCAATCCGCATCCGGGCGCGGCGTTCGCGTCGGATGTGTCAGACTTCGTCGTGCCGGACGTGATCGTGCGCCGCGCCAAGGACGGCTGGAGCGTGCAGCTGAATCCGGAAGTGATGCCGCGCCTGCGCGTCAACAGCGTGTATGCGGCGCTGATGAAGCAGGGGAAATCGGAATCCCAGCTGGGAGCACAGTTGCAGGAAGCCAAGTGGCTCATCAAGAATATGCGTCAGCGCTTCGACACGATCCTGCGCGTGGCCCAGGCCATTGTGGATCGCCAGCGCAACTTTTTCTCGCATGGCGCCGTCGCAATGCGGCCCCTTGTTTTACGTGAGATAGCTGATACACTAGGTCTACACGAGAGCACAATTTCTCGAGTCACAACTCAGAAATACATGCTGACCCCGCACGGCATGTTCGAGTTGAAGTATTTCTTCGGGAGTCACGTTGCCACCGAAGCGGGAGGCGAAGCATCGTCGACGGCAATACGGGCCCTCATCGTACAACTCACAGGAGCAGAAGACCCCAAGAACCCTTTATCCGACAGCAAGATCGCGGAGATGCTAGGGGAACAGGGAATGGTTATCGCGCGGCGCACGGTCGCCAAATACCGTGAGGCGCTGAAGATCCCTCCCGTCAGTCTCCGCAAATCCTTGTAGCGAGCTCTAGTAGCAAGCTCTTGCAGCAAGCTCTGGCAACAACGCTGCCTCCATGCCCGGATGCGCGCACGGCACGGCAGCGAATCTTCAAAGGAGTGTGTATGAATCTCACTATCAGCGGACATCATCTCGATGTAACCCCAGCAATCCGAGAATACGTACAGAACAAGCTTGAACGCATTACCCGCCATTTCGATCAAGTGATTGACTCCCACGTCATCCTCTGCATCGACAATCTCACCGAGAAAGAAAAACGCCAGAAAGCCGAGATCAATCTGCGTCTCGCAGGCAAGATCGTCCATGTCGCCAGTGCCGCGCACGATTTATATGCCGCGATCGACATGCTGATGGACCGCCTCGACCGCCAGGTCGTCAAGTACAAGCAAATGCTCAAGGATCATGACAACGCGTGCATCAAGCGCATGTCCGAAGGGGGAGAGGAAGAACCCGCCGCCGCGTGATGCCACGCGTGCAGCAGCATCAATGACAAAGGGCGCATCGGCGCCCTTTTCGATTTTATGCGCCACCCATGCGCGTTAGAATGCGGTTCTGCTTATTCCAATAACACTTCAATAACACGAGACATGACCGAACACGTGCAAACGCGGGTCGCCAACCGCACCGGCATCATCACCCTGGACCGCCCCAAAGCCCTCAACTCGCTGTCGCTGGACATGGTCCGCGCGCTCACCGCGGCCTTGCTCGCCTGGCGCGGGGATGCCGGCGTGGACGCCGTCGTCATTACGAGCACGAGCGAGAAGGCGTTATGTGCCGGCGGCGACATCCGCTTCTTCCACGAGGCCGGCAGGGCCACGCCGCGGACGGGCAGCCCGCTGCTGGAAGATTTCTTCACCGAGGAATACGCCCTCAACCACCTGATCCATTTTTATCCGAAGCCGTATATCGCGCTGATGGACGGCGTCGTGATGGGCGGCGGCATGGGCATCGCCCAGGGCGGG
Source organism: Massilia luteola (assembly GCF_034420155.1). Taxonomy (NCBI): domain Bacteria; kingdom Pseudomonadati; phylum Pseudomonadota; class Betaproteobacteria; order Burkholderiales; family Oxalobacteraceae; genus Massilia; species Massilia luteola. Next base: position 149,284 of record NZ_JAXOFN010000005.1, on the reverse strand, counting down.
CCGGACTGCGGCCTGCGCATCGTGACGGAGCGTTCCAAAATTGCCATGCCCGAGGTGAACATCGGCCTGTTTCCGGACGTGGGCGGCAGCCATTTCCTGTCGCATGCGCCGGGCCGCCTGGGCCACTACCTCGGCGTGACCGGCGTGACCATCGGCGCCGCGGACGCCATCTACGTGGGGCTGGCCGACGTGTTCGTGCCGTCGGCGCAGCTGGATGCCCTGCGCGCGCTGGTCGACGCGACGCCGGGCGCGCAACTGGCCGCCGCGATCCGCGCGTTCGCGGCGCCGTATGCGGCGCAGGCCGGCACGGGCGAGCTGGCGGCGCAGCGCGATGCGATCGACCGCCACTTCGGCGCGGATTCCGTGGCGGCCGTGATGGCGTCGCTGGAGACGGACGCGAACCCGTTCGCGCAAAAGACGCTGGCCACGATGCGCCAGCGCTCGCCGCTGATGATGTCGGTGACGCGCGAGATGCTCGTGCGCGGCGCCAGTCTCGGCGTGGCCGACTGCCTGCGCATGGAACGCTCGCTCGTGCGCCGCACCTTCGAACACGGCGAAGTGCTGGAGGGCGTGCGCGCGCTCGTGATCGACAAGGACAATGCGCCGCGCTGGAATCCGCCGCTGCTGGCCGACGTCACGCCGGAGATGGTCGCGTGGTTCTTCGCGCCCGTGTGGCCGGCGCACGCGCATCCGCTGCGCGACCTGTGATCCGGTCGTTTGCCTCTGCGCGTGGGCAAAGGTTGCCCACCCTACGGACTTGTGTCACGCGTGATCGTGCCCACGACAGTCACCGTAGGGCGCGCACCCCGTGCCCGCGACAGCGCACGCGTCACGTCTGCCGCTTCAGGGCTGCTCGCGGTGCCTCACGACGACCCGTTCCGTGTCGGCGAAATAAGACCCGAGGCGCTCCGCCATGTACACGGACCGGTGCTGCCCGCCCGTGCAGCCGACGGCCACCGTCAGGTAGCTGCGGTTGTCCTTCTTGAACGACGGCAGCCACTTGGCGATGAAGGCGCGGATGTCGGACAGCAGTTCGGCCGCCTGCGGCTGCGCGTCGAGGAAGGCGATCACGGGTGCGTCCTTGCCGTTCAGCGGGCGCAAGGTGAGGTCGTAGTACGGATTCGGCACGGCGCGCACGTCGAACACGAAGTCGGCGTCGAGCGGCACGCCGCGCTTGAACGCGAACGATTCGAAGTACAGCGTCAGCGGCGCGTACGTGACCTCGGCCAGCTCCTTGACCCAGGCGCGCAGCTTGTTCGCGGACAGCTCGGACGTGTCGATCACGTGGCCCATCTTTTCGATCTGGCCGAGGCGGTCGCGCTCTTCCGAAATGCATTCGATCAGCGTGCGGCGCGATGCCGGGTTCTCGCCCGGACGCAGTTCGTGCGACAGCGGATGGCTACGCCGCGTCTCGGAAAAGCGCGCGACGAGCGAGTGCGTGCTGGCGGTGAGGAAGATCACCTTGACCTGGTGGCCTTCGTCGCGCAGGGTAGCCACCGTCGTCGGCAGTTCGGCCAGCGATTCGGCGCTGCGCGCGTCGACGGCGACGGCGATGCGGCGGGTCGCGCCGCCGTCGACGTTGCCGACGAGGGCCGGCAGCAGGGCCGGAGGAAGGTTGTCGACGCAGTAGTAGCCTGCGTCTTCGAGGACGTTCAGGGCCACGGATTTACCGGAGCCGGAGATACCTGTGATGAGTAGGATGCGCATGCGGCGATGATAGCATCGGCCGATGTTTACCGCAGTGCACCAGGCTTATGGTTGAGGTATTTGCAACAGGGAACTTGGGTTCCCGCCTGCGCGGGAACGACGATTTGGCGTACCCAGCCTCGACAACGTTTCCCGCGCAGGCGGGGATCCGATGTCGCATGCTTGGCCCGCACTGCACCGCACCGCACCGCACCGCACCGCTAATCGCTGCTCATCGCCTGCCGCTGGTGGAGCAGGGGTTTCGCGGAGCACGGCTCCGCACTGCACTGCAGCGCTAATCGCTGCTCATCGCCTGCCGCTGCCGTTCCATGAACTCCTGCAGCGTATCGATCCCGCGCAACTGCAGGATCGTATTGCGCACCGCGGCCTCCAGCAGCACCGCGATGTTGCGGCCGGCCGCGACGGGGATGACCACTTTGCGGATCGGCAGGCCCAGCACGTCCTCGGTGGGGAAGTGGAAGGGCAGGCGTTCGACCTCTTCGTCCAGCGCGCCGCGCTTGACGAGGTGGACGATCAATTTGAGGCGCATCTTGCGGCGCACGGCCGTCTCGCCGAAGATCGCCTTGATGTCGAGGAGGCCCAGGCCGCGCACTTCCAGCAGGTTTTGCAGCAGCGGCGGGCAGCGGCCCTCGATCATGTTCGGGGCGATGCGCGAGAATTCCACGGCGTCGTCGGCGACCAGGCCGTGCGAGCGCGAGATCAGTTCCAGGCCCAGCTCGCTCTTGCCGAGGCCCGAGTCGCCCGTGATCAGCACGCCGACGCCCAGCACGTCCATGAACACGCCGTGCATGATGACGCGCTGCGCCAGCTTCTTCGACAGGTACACGCGCAGGTAGTCGATCACCTGCGCGGCCGGCAGCGGCGTCGAAAACAGCGGGATATTCTGCTCGTCGCAGATGGCGAGGATGTCCGGAGGCGTGTCGAGCCCCTGGGCGATGAACAGGGCCGGCGGCCCGCCCGCGATCAGTTCGCCGATCAGGTGGCTGCGCGAGCCGGATTTCAAGCGCTGGTAGTAATTCAGTTCCTGGTGACCGAACACCTGCATGCGGCCCGGGTGGATCAGGTTCAGGTGACCCACCTGGTCCGCGGCCGAGACGGCGTCGCCGGAAATCTGGCGCTCGCCGCCCGGGAATCCGGCGAACCAGCCCAGTTGCAGGCTGTCGCGGTTGTCGTCGTATAGCCGTTGGATGGTCAGCGGAGTCTGCAGCATGTTCCCTTTCGCAAGGTCAGCCGAGAGCTTGCAGGCTCGGCTGCCAGTTGATGATGCGTTCGTAGACGGCGCGCGGGTCGTTATCGGTCGTCAATGCCGTGCGGATGGCTTCGTCCGAGAACAGTTCCGCGATCTCGGACAGGATCTCGAGGTGCTGTTGCGTGACATGGTCCGGGATCAGGAGAAAGAACAGCAGCTTGACCGGCTGGCCGTCCGGCGATTCGAACGGAATCGGTTCGAGCAGGCGCACAAAGGCGGCCAGCGGCGCCTTGAGGCTTTTGCTGCCCTTGATGCGGCCGTGCGGCACGGCGACGCCGTGGCCGAGTCCCGTGGATCCGAGGCGCTCGCGCGCGAACAGGTTGTCCGACACGGTGGACCGGGCGATGCCGCAGTTGTTCTCGAAGATCAGGCCGGCCTGCTCGAAGGCGCGCTTCTTGCTCGACACTTCCAGATCGAGCTGCACGTTCTCGAGCGAGAGGATTTTGCTTAGATTAGTCATAAAACGCTTCTATTGCGGTGCACCCGGGGGTGCTTGCGAGCGGGAATTATAGGCCGGTTTTATGGCCGTGTAATTCGATTTCGCATGTCGTCCGGTGCCTGTGTGATCCCCGTCGCAAACCTTTGCGTAAAGACCTCGCATCCGACAATCGGACATGCGCAATTTCCGCCACGAAATCCCGGGTTTTACGCACAAAACATCTTCCCGGGGCCTCTTTTACCGATTTTTCTAGCGAAAACTTGTCGCTTTGCATATCCGGCGACACGGCGGAACGCCGGCCGGCATGGCCGGGCTGGCGTCGCAAATGTCGTTGGAAACGTACACTGTAGATGGGGGCGATCGACGAAAAATCACCCATCCACACTGTCTATTGACGTGCAGTGCGCAAATTCGGCAGTTTTCCGGTGGTGAAATTGGCGCGCCATGGGTTGATGTCCAGGCCGCCGCGCCGGGTGTAGCGTGCGTACACGGCCAGCTTGATCGGTTTGCACTGGCGCAGGATGTCGGTGAAGATGCGCTCGACACATTGCTCATGGAATTCGTTGTGCTCGCGGAAACCGATCAGGTAGCGTAGCAGGCTTTCCTGGTCGATCTGCGGACCGGTATAGCGGATCTGCACGCTGCCCCAGTCCGGCTGGCCGGTGACGAGGCAATTCGACTTGAGCAGGTGCGACACGAGGGTTTCCTCGACCGCGGCTTCGTCGTGATTGGCCTTGAGCAGTTCCGGGGACGGACTGTAGTTGTCGACCTCGATGTCGAGGCGGTCGATCAGGAGGCCGTCCTGCTCGCCCATTTTGACCTTGTCGAAGTCTTCGGGCAGGGTCAGCGCCGCGTGCACGGGCGCGCCGAACGCGGTCGACAGGTCCTCGCGCAGCAGGGCGAGCAGGGCGTCCGTGTTGGCCAGCCGGGTCTGGTTGAACGAATTCAGGTAGAGCTTGAAGGATTTCGATTCGACGATGTTGGGCGAATCGGCGGGCACGGTAAAGGTCGCGATGGCGACCTGCGGCTTGCCGCGCATGTTCAGCCACGACAATTCGTAGGCGTTCCAGATGTCGACGCCGAAGAAGGGCAGCGTGCCGGTCAGGCCGAGCTCGTCGCGCTTTTGCTGGCGCGGGATGGGAAACAGCAGCTCCGGCGCGTACTGGGTCTGGTAGGCCGAGTTCTTGCCGAGAGGCGAATGTTCAGGGGTATTGGTCATGATGTTTTCTCGAGGCCGGCCACGTTCGTGACGTGCGTGGCGATGCCGGTCCGGCGGCGGCAAAGCGGCGTATCGTACACCTTTCCGCGATCGGATGCGTGTCCCGTTAATGGATGCGTTATCGGCATATCATCGGTGGGCACCCCGTGCCCACCAGGCACATCCGCAGCCGTTTTACAGGAACAGCTTGTACGCCGGATTCGCGCTCTCGTCCCAGTAGCGATAACCGAGCGTGGCAAGGAACTGGCGGAACTCGTCCATCTCGCCGGACGGCACCTGCAGGCCGACGAGGATGCGCCCCACGTCGCCGCCCTGGTTCCGGTAGTGGAACAGGGAGATGTTCCAGTTCGGCGCCATGCTGTCCAGGAAGCGCATCAGCGCGCCCGGGCGTTCCGGGAATTCGAAGCGGTACAGCAGCTCGTCGTGCGCCAGGCCGCTCTTGCCGCCGACCAGGTGGCGCACGTGCTGCTTGGCCAATTCGTCGTGCGTGAGGTCGAGGGTGCGGAAGCCGTGTTCCTCGAACGTGCGCGCGACGGTGCCCGACTCGCTGCGGCTGCCGATCTGCACGCCGACGAAGACGTGGGCTTCGCGCTCGTCGCTGATGCGGTAGTTGAACTCGGTGACGTTGCGCGGGCCGATCAGCGCGCAGAAGCGCTTGAAGCTGCCGCGCTGCTCGGGGATCGTCACGGCGAACACGGCTTCGCGCGCCTCGCCCAGTTCGGCGCGTTCGGCGACGAAGCGCAGGCGGTCGAAATTCATGTTGGCGCCGCAGGCGATGGCGACGAGGGACTCGCCGCGCACCGGATTCTTCGTCATCAGCGACCGCTCGACATACGCCTTGGCGCCCGCGACCGCGAGCGCGCCGGACGGCTCGACGATGCTGCGCGTGTCCTGGAACACGTCCTTGATGGCGGCGCACAGCGCGTCGTTGTCGACGATGATGATCTCGTCGACCAGTTCCTGGCACAGGCGGAAGGTTTCGACGCCCACGAGGCGCACGGCGGTGCCGTCCGCGAACAGGCCGACGTCCGTCAAGGTCACGCGCTCGCCGGCCTTCAGGCTGCGCGCCATCGCATCCGAATCGTTGGTCTGCACGCCGATGATCTTGATGTCGGGACGGATCTGCTTCACGTACGCGGCCACGCCGCTGATCAGGCCACCGCCGCCGATCGCGAGGAAGATCGCATGGATCGGGCCCGAATGCTGGCGCAGGATCTCGACGCCGATCGTGCCCTGGCCGGCGATGACGTCCGGATCGTCGAACGGGTGCACGAACGCCAGCTTCTGCTCCTTCTCCAGCACTTGCGCATGGTTGAAGGCGTCGGTGTACGATTCGCCGTGCAGGACGACTTCCACATTGCTGCCGCCGAAGGCACGGACCGCGTCGACCTTCACGCTCGGCGTGGTGGTCGGCATGACGATCACGGCGCGGCAGTTCAGGCGGGCCGCCGACATGGCGACGCCCTGCGCGTGGTTACCGGCCGACGCGCAAATCACGCCGCGGTTCAGTTGCGATTCCGACAAGTTCGCCATCTTGTTGTAGGCGCCGCGCAGCTTGAAGCTGAACACACTCTGCATGTCCTCGCGCTTCAGGTAAATCTTGTTGTCGGTGCGCTTGGAAAGGCTGGGGGCGTATTCGAGCGGGGTCTCGACGGCGACGTCGTAGACGCGTGCGGTAAGGATTTTCTTGAGGTAGTCGGTAGTCATGATCGATGCGGTCTGTTCGGGTTCCGGGGCGACGCTGACTGTCCTGCTTGGCGGGTAACCGAGGCGAGCAGTGCGGCAGTTTGGCTCGGTAGAGCCTGGCATGCCGTGTCGTTACGAGGTGTTTCTCCCCATTATAATGTAATCAACCCATCCGTTCGCCGTCCACCCCTTCTTGCCGATGATCGAATCCGCCGTACTGTGGCTGCTGAAATTCCTCGCCGTGCCCACCGTCGGGCTCACGTCGGTCTTCCTGATCGCCTTCGTTTCCGCGACCCTGCTGCCGCTCGGCTCCGAACCGGCCGTGTTCGCGGTCGTCAAGGCCAATCCCGCGATGTTCTGGCCCGTGATCCTCGTCGCCACGCTGGGCAACACGCTGGGCGGCGTGGTCGACTACTGGATCGGCTACCGCGCCAAGGTCGCCTTCGCGAAGGAGCGCTCGTCGCGCTGGTTCCACTGGCTGAAGCGCTACGGCGCCAAGACGATGCTGCTGTCCTGGGTGCCGGGCATCGGCGACCCGCTGTGCACCCTGGCCGGCTGGCTGCACCTGCCGTTCTGGCCCAGCGTGATCTATATGGCCATCGGCAAATTCGGGCGCTACGTCTTCATGACCGTGACGCTGCTGTACGTGCCGAACGGCTGGTGGAAGTGGCTCGGCGAGCTGGCGAACAGGGTGTTCGGATGAGGGCCATCCCTCAGCGCGGCGCCGTGGCGCCTCCCTGAAACTGGGCGTCGCGCGCCAGGATGCGGTCGATGCTGGTTTCGGCGCGTGCCAGCGTGCGATCGAGGTCCGCGCCGTAGGCGATCACCGCGATCATCGCATCACCGAGGGTCTTGGCGACGATCGCCTGGCGCGCGACTTCGATCGGCAGCGCGACGCCGTCGCGCGAAATCGCGGCAATCTCGCCGCGCAGCGGCAGCCGCGTGAACGACGCCGATTCGATCACCGAGCGGCGCGTCGGCAGCTGGCCGGTGCGCGCCCACACCCCGCCTTCATCGTATAAGAACTTGAGGAAGGCCAGCGCGGCATGGCGGCTGCGCGCATCCGGCGTGCCGCCTTTCAGCAGCACCATCACGTGATTGTCGGCCCACACGGCGCTGTGGCCATGCAGGCGGGGGAACGGCACCGCGGTATAGCCTCCCGCGGTGGCGCTGTGCGCCTCATGCGACTGCCGCAGCAGGTCGCCGATGATCCAGGTCCCGTTGATCATCACCGCGCCTTCGCCGGCGGCAAAGCTTTGCAGGGCGGCGCCGTAATCCTGGCCGCGCGTGGTCAGGCCTTCTTCGTACATCGTCCTGAGCAGCTGCACGGACGCGCGCACGGTCGCGCTGTGCAGGTCGATGTGGAAGTCGTCCTTGGGGAACAGGGTCGTGTCCTGCTGGCGCACCAGCGTCAGCAGGATGCGCGGGAAGAAGGCCGGATCGTTATCGGTCAGCCAGATGAAATAGGGCTTGCCGGTGGCGGCCTTGAACTGGCGTGCCTGGGCCAGCAGCTCCTGTGGCGATTGCGGCAGCAGCGGCTTGCCGTCCCTGGTCACCAGCCCGGCGCGCTTCATCAAATTGAGATTGATGTGCCACAGCCAGGAATGGGTGTCGAAGGGCAGGGCGTACTGATGGCCGCCGATCGTGACCGCGGTGCGCGCCTGGGGCGTGAAGTCGGCGACGTCGATGCCGGCGGCGCGGAACTCGTCGTCCAGGGGTGCGATCAGGCCGCGCTTGACGAAGTCGTTCAGCGCGGAGCTGTGCAGGATGGCGACGGCGGGCATGTCGCGGCCGACGATCCGCGCACCCAGCTGGCTGTAGTACGAGCCATGCTCCACCACTTGCGTGTGCACCGTGATCTGCTCGCGGTTGGTGGCGTTGAACTTGTTGACCAGCGTGGTGATGATGCCGCATTCGCCGGTGGCGTTGGCGGTATCGGTCGAGTTGCCGTATTCGGCTTCGCAGGAACCGAAGAAGCGTGCGAACGAGATGTCGGTCGGCGCGGCAGCTGCCGCGCGGGCCGCGAGCATCAGGGCCAGCGCGGCGACGAAGGGAATGAGTCTCATGCTGAACGTACCCGGGCGCCGGCGACCGCGGCGACGATGTATTGTTGGAAGAAGGCGTACAGCACCAGCACCGGCGCGGCCGCGAACACGGCCTGCGCCATCAGGAAGCCGAGGCCTTCGGACTGCGCGAAGTTGGTCTGGGTCGAGGCCAGGCCCAGGGTCAGCGTGTAGTGGTCCGATTGGGTGGCGGAGATCAAAGGCCACAGGTAGTCGTTCCACGCGCCGAGGAAGGTGACGATGCCCAGCGTGGCTTGCGCCGGCAGCGATAGCGGCAGGATCACGCGGGTGAACACGGTCCAGCGCGAGGCATTGTCCAGCAGCGCGGCTTCTTCCAGATCGCGCGGTATCGCCTTGAAGTATTGCGTCATCAGGAACACGCCAAACGGCGCCGCCAGGCCAGGCAGGATCAGGCCCGGATAACTGTTGTGCAGGCCCCAGTCGGCGAACATGCGGTGCAGCGGGATGACGACGGCGGTCTGCGGCACGGCCAGCCCGGCCAGGACGAGGCGGTACAGCCAGGTCTTGCCGGGGAACTCGGTGCGGGCGAAGCCGTAGCCGGCCAGCGACGACAGTACCAGCACCAGGATGGTCTGGGCGAATGCCACCACGCAGGAATTGACGATCCAGCGGAACACCAGCGAGGTGCCGAGGATGTCGCTGTAGTTTTTCAGGGTGTAGGGCGGCGCGAACAGGATGTCGGTGCGCTGCGCCAGCAATTCATTGGGCTTGAACGACAGCGCCAGTATCCACAGCAATGGCGCCACCCAGACGATCGCGGCCAGCACGGTGGCGCCGAAGATGGCGCGGTTGCCCCAGCGGTTGGTCAGATTCGCATTCATGATTGCGCCTTTCGTGCGTGGCGTTCCAGCCAGCCTTGCAGCGCGATCCCGGCCAGCATCAACAGGAACAAGGCTTGCGCGCCGGCGGCCGCATACCCCAGCTGCCATTGTTCGAACATGGCTTCATACACGAACATCACCAGCGAGCGTGTGCTGTTGTTCGGACCGCCCTGCGTCAGCAACTGGATCTGGCCGAACACCTGCAACTGTGCGATCAGCTGCGTGACCGCGACCAGGATAACGCTGTGGCGGATCGCCGGCAGCGTGATGTGGCGGAAGCTGCGCCAGCGGCTGGTGTTGTCCAGCGCGGCGGCCTCGTAGACATCGTGCGGAATCTGCTGCAGCGACGCCAGGAACAGCATCATCGGCATGCCGACGCCCCACCAGACGGTGGCCATCACCACCATCGGCAATGCGAGCCATTGGTCGGTCAGCGGTGCGCCCGAATCCAGGCCCATGCCGTGTGCGGCGTTGGCCAGCATGCCGTGTTCCGGCATCAGCACCAGGCGCCAGACCAGGGTGACGATCGTGACCGACAGCACGCCGGCGCCGAAGAACACGCCGCGCAGGATGGCGGTGGCGCGGCCCGGCCGGTTCAGCGCCAGCGCCAGCGCCAGGCCCGTGATCACCATGGCGGGCGTGCACAGCGCCGCGAACAGCACGGTGTTGAACGTCGAGCGCACGAACATCTCGTCCTGCAGCAGGTCGACGAAGTTGACGGCGCCGACCCAGCGGCCGATATTGGAAAGCAGGTCGATCGCGTGGAGGCTGAGCCACAGCCCCTTCACCAGCGGCCACACCAGCAACGCCAGGTAGCACAGCAGGAAGGGGCTGACGAACAGCAGGCCGGTCCAGGCGAAGGCGGTGCGGCGCGCGGGCGCGAGCAGGGCAGAGGGGAGGTCGCGTTTCATCGGTCGCGCCTCATGCCGGATGGTGCGCAATGCCGGCCGCGTCGAACAGGTGGGCGCGCCGCAGGTCCACGCGCAGGCGGATGGCGGCGCCCACGGCCGGTTCCGCGGCGCGCGGCGGCGCGTCGGCCACGATCAGCAGGCCATCCTGCAACTGCACGTGCAGCAGGGTGCGGTCGCCGAGGCGTTCGATCACTTCCAGCGTGCCTTCGAGCTGTCCATCGGCGGCGGCCGTGATGGCGTCCGGGCGCAGGCCCAGTTCCAGCCTGCCTTCCGCCGCGAACGCGGGCACGGCGGTCCGCACGGTCGCGCCGTCGGCCAGCGTGACGGCGCAGCGGCCATTCACGTCGGCGGCGCGCGCAACCGGCAGGAAGTTCATGCCTGGGCTGCCGACAAAGGCCGCAACGAACCGCGTGGCCGGGCGTTCGTACAGTTCCATCGGCGCCGCGCACTGTTCGATGCGGCCCTGGTTGAGCACCACGATGCGGCTGGCCAGGGTCATGGCTTCGACCTGGTCGTGGGTGACGATGAGCATGGTCGCGCCCAGGCGCTTGTGCAGGCGCGCCAGTTCCAGCCGGGTGCGCGTGCGCAATGCGGCGTCGAGGTTGGACAGCGGTTCGTCGAACAGGAACGCCAGCGGTTCCTTGACCACGGCGCGGCCGATGGCGACGCGCTGGCGCTGCCCGCCGGACAGCTGCCCGGGCTTGCGCTCCAACAGCGGCTGCAGTTCCAGCATGGTGGCCGCATCGTTCACGCGGCGCGCGATGTCCGCTTCGTCCATGCGGACGTTGCGCAGGCCGAACGCCATGTTGTCGCGTACCGTCATGTGCGGATACAGTGCGTACTGCTGGAATACCATCGCCACGCCGCGCTGGCCCGGCGGCAGCGTGGTGACGTCGCGCCCGCCGATGGCGATGCGGCCGCCCGACACCGGCTCCAGTCCCGCCAGCATGCGCAGCAGCGTCGACTTGCCGCAGCCCGATGGGCCCAGCAGCGCAATGAATTCACCGGGCGCGATCGACAGGTTGAAGTCCGGGATCACCGCGTTCTGGCCATAGCGCTTGCTGACGTCGACCCACTCGATGCCGCCCAGTTCATGTTCCATCTTCATTCTGTTTTGCCGTACTGCCGCAGCAGTTCGACCTCCTCTGTGCAATAGGGCGTGCCGTCGGCATGCAGCACGTCGTGGAACCAGACGGGCGGCGGCGTGTCCGCGTAGGGTGTCTTCCACGAGTCCCACGGCATGTTGGTCTGGCTGCGGCCCGCCACGAAGCCCCAGTTGATCATGCCGATGTGTTCCGTGCGCGCGATCTCCAGGGCGGAACTGAAGGTGGACCCCATGCCGCGTGCCATGTATTCGGTGCAGATCAGCGGGCGGCCGTAGCCCTGCAACTGGTGGACGCGGGCCAGGAATTTTTCCGGACCGCTGTAATCGTGGAAGGTTAACACGTCCGATAGCGCCAGCTGCGCTTTCTGCACGTCGTTGAGTACCGTGGACGCTGGCGACCAGTCATCGCCGAACCAGACGCCGCTGGTCAGCGGCTGCTTCGGCGCGCAGCCCTGGGCCCAGCCGAATACCTGCGGCAGCAACTTCGCCACCAGCGAGATCTTTTCCTTGGCTTCGAACGGCAGGTAGTACCCCAGGCCGCCGCCCTGGTTGTCCGGCTCGTTCCACAGGTCCCAGCACCACACGCGGTCGTCGTTGCCGAAGGTGGTGACGATATCTTCGACGTAAGCGCGCAGCGCCGGGTAGCTGGACGGATCGGCCAGCTGGGCCGCGCCGGGGCTCTGCACCCAGCAGGAATTGTGGACGCCCGGTTCGGGCCAGCGCTGCGGCCCCAGCTCGGGACGCGGATCCCAGCACGAGTCGAACAGCACCAGCATCGTGCGGATGCCGTGGCGCGCGGCGATGCCCAGGTAGACGTCGATGCGCTGCTTGAAACCTTCGGCGTCGTGCGCCCACAGCAGGTCGTGCAGGAACACGCGCATGGTGTTCATGCCCAGGCTGGCGGCCCAGCCCAGTTCGAGGTCGATGCGCTCCGTATCGAAGGTGTCGGCCTGCCACATTTCCAGCTGGTTGACCGCGCTGGCGGGAACGAAGTTGGCACCGAGGATGCGCGGCTGCGCCGCGAACCAGGCATGCGCGCGCTGCGGGCTCCACAGCGGGACTTGTGGAACGGCGGGCGTGGCGGGTGCAGTGGTCATCATGTTCTTTCTGAAATCAGGATTGGAGGGGTTGACGTCGTCAGGGCGTCAGCGCGGCGGTGCCGAAGCGGGTGCGGCAGCTCTGGTCGGCACCGCCGTCGGACTGCAGCATGGCCAGGCGCTTGCCGTCGGTCGACGGCAGCAGCGGGCTGGAATAGTTCTGGCACCAGTTGGTCGTCAGCGGCGGAGAAGCGATGGCCAGCGGCGCCGGCGCCAGCTTCCACGGGCCGCTGCCGTCGGCGGTGGTGTTGGTGAACATGACCTTGCCGTTGCCGCCGGCATCCGGGATGCCGTTCTTGTCGACGAGGATCTGGCCGATCGCGATCAGCATGCCGTTGGGCTGGCCCGTGACCGGGGCCCAGGCGAAGGTCGGCGCGTGGCGGAAGAACTGGCCGCTGGCGGTCTCCAGGCGGAAGCCCGGATCGTTGGCGGGGCCCCAGTCGAGGCCATCGCTGGACCGCTTGGCGCGCAGTGCGCAGTCCAGCGTCCCGAGGTAGCAGTTCTCGAAGGTCAGCAGATAAGCGCCGTTCGGCAGCTGGCGCACGATGGCCATGCCGGGACGGGATTTGGGATCGTCGCCGGCGACGATCGTGCGCGGCGCGCTCCAGTTGACGCCATCGAGGCTGGTGACTTCCGCCAGGATCTGGGAGTGGCCCGCCAGCGTCTCGTCCGAGTAGTAGCACACCAGTTCACCCGATTTGGCGATGGCGAATTCCGGCTCCCAGATGCCGGACGGTGCTTTCGGATTCTTGGGAATGCGCCCCGTGCCGCACAGGGACAGGTAGTTCCAGGTCACGCCGCCGTCGGCACTCTGGTAAATGCGGTTTTCCATCGGCGCCTCGCGTTCCTGGCCGACGGATGCCGCGTACAGCAAGGTGCCGGCCGGCAGCGCGCCGATCTTGACCGGCAGTTCGTACAAGGTGCCGCAGCAATGGCCGTTCTTGAAATCGGGATCGGCGACCGTGCCGATGCGGGTGAAACTGGCGCCGTCGTCGCTGCTGGCATAAATGCCGGCCACCGGCTGGTCGGCGTTCCTGCTGGTGACGCTGGCCACCAGGCGGCCGTTCAACGCCGCGGTCTGGTGATGGCTCTGGCGGATCAGGCGCGGGTAGGTCGCGAACGTGTCGGCCAGCAGCGCGCCCTGGTTCGACGTGCCGGCGGCGGGTGGCGTGGCGGCGGCCACTGCGCCCGGCGCGGCCGCGATCGCGCCGCTGCCACCGCAACCGCTGAGGAACAGTCCCACGCACAGCGTGGCAATGGCAAACATGCCGGTCTTGTTGATCATGCTGGTCTCCTGTTGTTGTTGAGCTATTAATTCACAAGTATTTTCGTTGGTTTATTCTCGCAATATACATCATTACTTACAAGAATAATTGTTATAAATTTGCGTTACTGGCATTTTCGCCACGCGGTATCATGCATGCCATCCTCACCCGACGTGGTGAACTCACAGATATATTCAGAGGAATAGGGCGCAACATGGATGCTGGGAATCGGTCTTTGCTGGTAGAAGGCGATGCGGTACTGCCGCTGGTAAAAGCACTGGCGTCGGAAACGCGGCAAGCGATGCTGGGCCTGTTGACGCACAAGGTGCTGAACCTGTCGGAGCTGGCCGCGACCATGGGCCTGCCGCATTCCACCGTCAGCTTCAACGTCAACCAGCTGGAGGCGGTGGGCCTCGTGGTGGTGGAAACCGAGCCGGGCACGCGCGGCATCCAGAAACTGTGCTCCAAGCGCTACGATGAAGTGCGCATCCGCCTGCCCGGCGCGGCGGTGGAGGCGGAGCAGAATACCGTCACCATCAGTATGCCGATCGGCAGCTATCGCAGCGTCGAAGCCAGTCCGACCTGTGGCCTGGTCAGCGAGAGCAAGATCATCGGCATGCTGGACGATCCGCGCTCCTTCTTCGAGCCGGAACACGTCCACGCGCAGTTGCTGTGGTTCGGCGCGGGCCATGTGGAATATGCCTTCCCGAACAATGTGCCGTACGGCGCGGTGACCACCGAGCTGTCGCTGTCCATGGAACTGTGTTCGGAGGCGCCCAACTACAATCCCGACTGGCCGTCCGACATTACGCTGTGGATCAACGAGGTGGAAGTCGGCACGTGGACTTCGCCCGGCGACTTCGGCGGCAAGCCGGCCCTGCTGACGCCGTCGTGGTGGCAGGTCGAGGGCACGACCTATGGCATGCTGAAACAATGGAGCGTCAACGAGCGCGGTGCCATGATCGACGGCGTCTCGCTGGGCGGGACGACCATCGGCGACCTGAAGCTGGGGCAGGCCAATCACATCCGCGTGCGCATCGGCGTCAAGGAAGACGCGCGCAACAAGGGCGGCCTCAACCTGTTCGGCCGCAAGTTCGGCAACTACCCGCAAGACATCGTCATGAAGCTCGGCTTCGAGTTCCCGAGCGGCGTGCCGGTGCCGGTTTCCAGGAAAATCGGCTGAGGGCGGCCCTTTTCCAACAAGTTTTGTTGTTGCTTAGCGTCGAATTGACGCGCACTTACCCGATGTTCATAAAATTTCAATATTTATCGCAAATATTGTTGAAATAAATAAGAAATACATTCACTATTGCATCGCTGCTGGGGCACTATCGCAAATAAATTTGTTGTAGTGCCCGCCCATAACAAACAAGAATTAAAGCGATGACGCATCGTGCCAGCACTGACGGCATCCGGTATCTGTAGCTCGCCAGGGCATACCGGACCGGCACGGAAGCTTCGTTCAATAGTGGAGACATCACATGCAACAGTTCAAGAGGACGCCGGTCGCCGCGGCCTTGCTGGGCGTATTGACCGGCGCACCGGCCTGGGCGCAACAGCAGCCCGCCGATGCCATTAACGATACCAACACGGTGGTGGTGTCCGGCATCCGCCAGAGCGTACGCAAAGCGGAAGACATCAAACGCACCGCCGACCAGGTGGTCGACTCGATCAATGCCGAAGACATCGGAAAATTTCCGGACCGCTCCGTCGGCGAAGCGCTGCAGCGCATTCCGGGCGTGCAGGTGAGCCGCAATGCCGGCGAGGTCACCGACGTGTTGATCCGCGGCCTGCCCGACCTGGCCACCACCATCAACGGCAACGAAATCTTTACCGGCGACGGCCGGCGCCTGTCGTACCAGGACCTGCGGATCGAAGGCGTGGCCGGCCTGGACATGTACAAGTCCGCCACCGCGAACCAGCAGGAAGGCGGCATTGCCGGCGTGATGGATGTGCGCCTGCGTAAGCCGCTGGACCTGAAGGGATTCACCGCCTCCGGCTTCGTCGACGGCGTGAATCTGCATCCGCGCGGCAGTGGTGCCGATTCGCATACCGACCCGCAGCTTGGCGGCCTGGTTTCGAATCGCTGGAAGACCGCGCATGGCGACGTCGGCGTGCTGTTGGACGGCACCTACGTCAAGGACCGCTTCGTCAATCCGGTGCAGTGGTTCGCGGAACCGGGCGGCGCCTCGTGGCAGGTGCGTCCCGACGGCAGCGCGTATCGCAACGATCCGGGTAATCCGAACCTGGCGGCCGAACAGGCCAAGGGCGGGGCCACGACGACCGCCGTCATGCCTTTCCCCGGCGGCGTGTACAACTCCGGGAAGCGCGAGCGCGAGCAGCTGCACGGCGCGCTGCAATGGCGTCCGAGCGACAAGCTGGAAGTGGACAGCCAGGCGATCTACATGGGATACCGCGGCCGCAGCGCCGAAGACTATCTGTTCGCCGTGGCGCGTGACGGCAACAAGGCGACCAATGTGGTGCTGGTGCCGGACGGCCCTTACTGCAACACCAGCCGCGGCCACGTGTGCCCGATCGCGTCCGCCGACGTGCTGCCGGACGCGGACGGCGTCGCGCCCTACACCGCCAGCAGCACCCAGGCGCACCAGCAGAAAACCGACACCATGTACGGCAGCATCGGCGCCAAGTACAAGAACGGCCCGTGGCAGGCGACGACCGACCTGGCGCTCACCTATTCGAAGGCCGTCGACGACCGCATCATCATCGACCAGAGCGTGCCGTTCGCCACGCTGCACGTGATCGGCCTGGACGGCGACGGCCACGGCGGCTTTTCCGGCTCCACGCCCGGCCACCCGAACGCCTTGAGCGATCCGTCGCAGTATGTGCTGCGCGGCTTCTTCCAGTCGTGGAGCGAGAGCAGCGGCCGGCAGACGCAGTGGCGCAACGACGTCAGCTACCGCCTGGCGCCGGGCTTGATCGAAAAGCTGTCGGCCGGGTTCCGCTTGTCGTCGCGCGATGCCGAATACCACGGCGCGGAAGGCGGCGCCGATACGCCGGGTGGTGTGCGTCCGGTACCGGTCGGCGTGTTCGGCTCGTCGTTCGACGATGTCGTGCCGGGCGTGGAACGGCTGGGCGGCGCCTTCGCGACGCCGTCGACCAACTTCCTGCTGGATAACCGCGACCAGGTGCGCCAGTACTACGGCTTGCCGGCGGGACGCCTGCCGGACGACCCGAACCGCCTGTTCAAGCAGACCGAGAAGAACTACAGCGTCTACGGCATGGCCAACTATGCGTTCGATGTGGGCTCGGTGAGCGTCTCTGGCGTGGGCGGCGTGCGCGTGAGCCGCCTGGACCGCGACCTGACCGGCAACAACCGCATCGGCAACACCATCAGCACGATCAACTCGAGCAGTTCGCATACCGACGTCCTGCCCAGCATCGGCGCGAAGATCGACTGGAATGCCGACTGGATGTCGCACGTCGGCTGGGGCAAGACGGTCACGCGTCCGGATTTCGCGTCGCTGAATCCCGCGCTGTCGCTGACGCCGCCGTCGATCAACCGCCCCGGCTACGGCAGCGCCGGCAATCCGGATCTGAAGCCGGTGGAATCGAAGTCCTTCGACCTGACCCTCGAGCGCTACTTCGACAACAACGGCTACGCATCGCTGGCCTACTTCGATCGCCGCATCGATGGCTATCTGCAGCCGTTCTCGCAGGTGGAAAACATCGACGGCCTGGATTACACGGTGACGCGTCCGCAGAATGCCGGCAAGGGCAAGCTGCACGGCTATGAACTGTCGGCGCAGAAGTTCATGGACTTCCTGCCGGGCGCGCTGGCCGGCCTCGGTGTGCAAGCCAACTACACGTGGATCAGAGGCAGCACCGAAACCGCCAATACCCGGAACGGCAGCGACTATACTGTCACGCCGCTGACCAACGTCGCCAAACGGAACGCCAACCTGGCGCTGATCTACGAGAAGTTCGGCTTCAGCGGCCGGCTGGCGTTCACCCGTCGCGACCGGTATGTCGAATCGCTGAACAACGGCGGCATCCAGCTGCCGCCGACCAATGTGGTGCGTGCGCGTAACCAGGTCGATCTGTCGGTCGGCTACGAGATCAATCCTCAGCTGTCCCTGCAATTCAATGCCTGGAACCTGAGCCACGCCGCCTATGAAAGCTACAGCGGCTACGAACAGTTCCCGCGCGATATCCGTTACGACCCGGCCGTCTATTCGCTTGGCCTGCGCTTCAAGCTGTAATACCGGCTCCTTGCTCCTTTTGGAGTATTTGGCGGGGGCTTGCCCCCGCCTTTTTTTCGGCACATACGAAAGGATATACCATGCAGATCCGTTTCTATGCAGTGCTGTTGGCGATGCTGTGCTGGCTGAGTGGCGCCAGTGCCGCCGTCACGCTGGGAAATCAGACGTCGTTCTATCCGCGCATGTTGAGGTTGAACTCGAATGCGCATTTGATCGCCAGCTTCGATTACGGGAATACGCAGAGCACCATCTGGGACAGTGCCGACAATGGCGCCAGCTGGACCCAGATCGCCACCATCAATCTCGGCGAGCCCGGCCACTGCTGCAGCGGCCTGTACGAAACGCCGCAAGGCGCGCTGCTGTGGACCACGTCCACCACCAACGGCAGCGTCCACGCCATCAAGATCTATCGCAGCACCGACCGGGGCCATACCTGGAGCCTGCTGTCCACGCCGGTGACGGGCGGCACCGGCGTGTGGGAGGCGGAATTCGCGACCGACAGCGCCGGGCGATTGGTCATGTATTACTCCAGCGAAGAATACAAGGGTAGCGGCTACAACCAGCTGATCGCCGAGCGTATTTCCAACGATGGCGGCGTCACCTGGAGCAGCGACACCATCGTCGTCGGCGTCAGCGACGGCAATGTGCAACGGCCCGGCATGCCGCTGGTGGCGCGTCTGCCGAACGGCAGCTATGTGATGACGTACGAGGTCTGCGGCGGGTCGAATTGCGACGCCTTCATCCGCACGTCTTCCGACGGCGTGAACTGGGGCGTGCCGTCGAATCTGGGCACACGCATCGAATCCACCTCCGGCAATCACTTCACGCAAACGCCGACCGTGCGCTGGTACAACGATGGCAGCGCCAATGGCCGTCTGCTGGTGACCGGCATGGTCCTGCGCCGCAATGCCGACAACGGCATTGCCGCCGGCAATGGCCAGACCTTCATGTACAACACCAATAACGGCACCGGATTATGGACCGAAGGCGCGACCCCGCAGGCGGCCGCGACCAACGGCGGCAGTGACGTCTGCAATGGCTATACCACGCAATTGCTGCCGTCCGCGAATGGCGTGCAATTGTATGAACTGGTCAACGTCGGCTGCTCGATCAAGTTTGCCGTCGGGCCGATGGATAATCCGGTCGCCAGCGGCATCTATACGCTGATTTCGAAGAACAGCGGGTTGGCGCTGGACGTCAACGCCTGTTCGACCCTCGCCGGCGCCAACGTCCAGCAATGGACGCCGAACGGCGCCAATTGCCAGCGCTGGAATGTGCAAAACCAGGGTAACGGCGATTACCTGCTGACTTCCGTGAACAGCGGCCTGGCGCTGGACGTGAATGCCTGTTCGACGGCCAATGGCGGCAACGTCCAGCAGTGGACGCCGAATGGCGCCCCTTGCCAGGCATGGCACCCGGAGCCGGTCGGCGGCGGTTACTTCCGTCTGGTGTCGAAGAACAGCGGCCTGGTGCTGGATGTCGATGCCTGTTCCACCGCCCCGGGCGGTAATGTCCAGCAATGGCAGTGGCTCGGTGGCGATTGCCAGCGCTGGAAGCTGCAACCGTCGCCCTGACCTTGCACCGGTTATATCGGGCCGGCCCGGGCGGTAGGATCGACGGGCTGGCCGGCGTGGATAAGACGCCTCTCCACGCGGGGTGCCGTGCTTTAGGTGGAAAAACCTCGTTTTTCCAAAACAAATTCGAGCGCAATGGCACTTTTCTGTTGGTTTCTGCTTTTCGGCCGTTGCAAAAATCATTCCTTCCCCAGCGTGGTGCATCGCAATAAGCTAGAATAGAGAGTCCTACGCGTCAGTAAGACAGTCGATCTCCCCATGAACGCTCCTGCCAATATCCACGCCCTGCTCGAAGACAACGCGCCGACCCGTCTGCGCGAAATCCCCTATAACTACACGTCGTTCTCCGATCGCGAGATCGTGATCCGTCTGCTGGGCGAGTCATCGTGGCAATTGCTGGACGAATTGCGCGGCGCCCGCCAGACCGGGCGCTCGGCGCGCATGCTGTATGAAGTCCTGGGCGACATCTGGGTCGTGCGCCGCAATCCGTACCTGCAGGACGACCTGCTGGACAACCCCAAGCGCCGCGCCAAGCTGATCGAAGCGCTGCACCACCGGCTGGCGGAAGTCGACAAGCGCCGCCTGACGGTGGATGGCAGCGAGGCCGATCCCGCCACGGCCGCGCGTCGCAGCGATGCCGTCGAACAGCTGCTCGTCGCCGCCCGCAAGGCCGTCGACGACTTCGGCCGCGAGTTCGCCGAGACCTACGACCTGCGCAAGCGCGCCAAGTCCGTGCTGGGCCGCTACACCGACAAGCGCAACATCCGCTTCGACGGCATGCATCGCACGTCGCACGTGACGGACGCCACCGACTGGCGCGTCGAATACCCGTTCCTCGTCCTCGTGCCGGATTCGGAAGACGAAATGGCGGGCCTCGTGAAGGGCTGCATCGAACTCGGGCTGACCATCATCCCGCGCGGCGGCGGCACCGGCTATACGGGCGGCGCGATTCCGCTGTCGCCGCTGTCGGCCGTGATCAACACGGAAAAGCTGATCGGCATGAGCGAGGTCGAGATGACCCGCCTGCCGGGCGTCGACCGCGACTACGCGACCATCTACACGGGCGCCGGCGTCGTTACGCAGCGCGTATCGCAGGCGGCCGAGAAGGCCGGCTTCGTGTTCGCCGTCGACCCGACCTCCGCGCACGCCTCCTGCATCGGCGGGAACATCGCGATGAACGCGGGCGGCAAGAAGGCCGTCCTGTGGGGCACGGCGCTCGACAACCTGGCGTCGTGGCGCATGGTCGACCCGAACGGCGACTGGCTCGAGGTCACGCGCGTCGACCACAACCTGGGCAAGATCCACGACGCCCCGGTCGCCACGTTCAAGCTCGAATGGACGCACCCGTCGGAAAAGGGCGCGCCGAAAGGCGAGCCGTTCCGCACCGAGACGCTCGCCATCGAAGGCCGCCGCTTCCGCAAGGAGGGCCTCGGCAAGGACGTCACCGACAAATTCCTCGCGGGCCTGCCGGGCATCCAGAAAGAGGGCACGGATGGCCTGATCACGTCCGGCCGCTGGATCCTGCACAAGATGCCGAAGTACACGCGCACCGTCGCGCTGGAATTCTTCGGCCAGGCGCGCGATGCGATCCCGTCGATCGTCGAGATCAAGGATTACCTGGACGGCCTGCCGAAGAACGGCAAGCCGGAATTCGCCAGCCTGCGCCTCGCGGGCCTGGAGCACCTGGACGAACGCTACCTGCGCGCCGTCGGCTATGCGACGAAATCGAAGCGCGGCACCCTGCCGAAGATGGCGCTGTTCGGCGACATCGTCGGCGACGACGAGAACGCCGTCGCGCTGGCCACGTCCGAAGTCGTGCGTCTCGCGAACACGCGCGTGGGCGAAGGTTTCATCGCCGTGAGCCCGGAAGCGCGCAAGAAATTCTGGCTCGACCGCTCGCGCACCGCGGCCATCGCGCGCCACACCAACGCGTTTAAGATCAACGAAGACGTCGTCATCCCGCTGAACCGGATGGGCGAATACACGGACGGCATCGAGCGCATCAACGTCGAGCTGTCGATCAAGAACAAGCTGCAGCTCGTCGAGGAATTGCACGCCTATTTCGCGTCCGGGAACCTGGAAACGACGAAGGCCGACGATGCGACCGGCGAAGGCGTGTCGAAGGAAGAAATCCTCGGCGACCGCCCGCAGCAGGGCGACGATCTGCTGGCTCGCGTGTCCGCGCGCTGGACCTGGATCATGGCCAACCTCGACCAGCCGCTGGACGCCGTGCTCGATCAACTGGCCGGCGTCGGGCTCGAAGGCTCGAGCGGCACGTTCCAGGCACGTCTCGCGCAGCAGCCTGGCGCCACGCTGTTCGACGTCGTACAGGACCACACCGTGCGCGTCTCGTGGAAGCACGAGATCCGCGCGCCGCTGCGCCAGATCTTCAACGGCGCGGCCTACGAGCCGATCCTGGCCGAGGCGACCGCGATCCACAAGCGCGTGCTGCGTTCGCGCGTATTCGTCGCGCTGCACATGCACGCGGGCGACGGCAACGTGCACACGAACCTGCCCGTGAACTCGGACGACTACGCGATGCTGCAGGATGCGCACAAGGCCGTCGAGCGCATCATGAAGCTGGCGCGTTCGCTGGACGGCGTGATCTCGGGCGAGCACGGTATCGGTATCACGAAGCTGGAATTCCTCACCGAGGACGAGATCCGCGATTTCCGCGACTATAAACAGCGCGTCGATCCGGAAGGCCGCTTCAACAAGGGCAAGCTGCTCAACAGCGAGACCTCCTACGCCGACCTGCGCAACGCGTACACGCCGTCGTTCGGCCTGATGGGCCACGAATCGCTGATCATGCAGCAGAGCGACATCGGCGAGATCGCCAACAGCGTCAAGGACTGCCTGCGCTGCGGGAAGTGCAAGCCGGTATGCGCCACGCACGTGCCGCAGGCGAACCTGCTGTATTCGCCGCGCGACAAGATCCTGGCGACGTCCGCGCTGATCGAAGCATTCCTGTACGAGGAGCAGACGCGCCGCGGCGTGTCGATCCGCCACTGGGAAGAATTCGAGGACGTGTCCGACCACTGCACCGTGTGCCACAAGTGCGTGACGCCGTGCCCGGTGGACATCGACTTCGGCGACGTCTCGATGAACATGCGTAACCTGCTGCGCAAGATGGACAAGCGCAGCTTCAAGCCGGCGCAGCGCGCGGGCATGTTCTTCCTGAACGCGACCGATCCGACGACGATCAACGCGATGCGCAAGGGGATGATCGACTGGGGCTACAAGGCGCAGCGCCTGGGCGCGAGCGTGCTGAAGGCGGTCGCGAAAGAGCAGACCAAGGCACCGCCCCCGACCACGGGCAAGGCGCCGATCCGCGAGCAGGTGATCCACTTCGTCAACAAGAAGATGCCGGGCAACCTGCCCAAGAAAACGGCGCGCGCGCTGCTGGACATCGAGGACGACAAGGTCATCCCGATCATCCGCAACCCGAAGGTCACGAACGCCGATACGGAAGCCGTGTTCTACTTCCCCGGCTGCGGCTCCGAGCGCCTGTTCTCGCAGGTGGGCCTGGCCACGCAGGCGATGCTGTGGGAAGTGGGCGTGCAGACCGTGCTGCCGCCGGGTTACCTGTGCTGCGGCTATCCGCAGCGCGGCGCCGGCCAGTACGACAAGGCCGACAAGATGATGACGGATAACCGCGTGCTGTTCCACCGCATGGCCAACACGCTGAACTACCTCGACATCAAGACGGTCCTCGTCTCGTGCGGCACGTGCTACGACCAGCTGGCGACCTACGAGTTCGACAAGATCTTCCCGGGCTGCCGCATCATGGACATCCACGAGTACCTGCTGGAGAAGGGCGTCAAGCTCGAAGGCGTGACCGGTACGCGCTACATGTACCACGATCCGTGCCACACGCCGATGAAGCTGGGCGATTCGATGAAGACCGTGAACGCGCTCGTGCAGACCGTCGACAACGTCGCGATCGAAAAGAACGACCGTTGCTGCGGCGAGTCGGGCACGTTCGCCGTCAGCCGGCCGGACATCTCGACCCAGGTCCGCTTCCGCAAGGAGCAGGAAATGGTGAAGGGCGCGGACAAGCTGCGCGCCGACGGGTTCACGGGCGACGTCAAGATCCTGACGAGCTGCCCGTCCTGCCTGCAGGGCCTGTCGCGCTACAACGACGATTCGGGCACCACGGCCGACTACATCGTCGTCGAGATGGCGCGCCACCTGCTGGGCGAGAACTGGATGCCGAACTACGTCGCCAACGCCAACAACGGCGGCATCGAGCGGGTGCTCGTATGACGCGTGTGGCCGGCTGCGAGCTGTGCGCGTTGTCGGCGCCCACCGTGGTCGACAACGACAGGTTCGCCGTCATCCTCGTCGACGACGCCAACTACCCCGGCTTCGCGCGCGTGATCTGGAAGGACCACGTGCGCGAGGTGAGCGACCTGGCGGACGCCGATCGCCTGCTGCTGAACGATGCGGTGTACAAGCTCGAACTGGCGGTGCGCGAGGTGATGCAGCCGCTGAAGGTCAACGTGGCGAGCCTCGGCAACGTCGTGCCGCACCTGCACTGGCACGTGATCCCGCGCTACGCCGACGACGCGCATTTTCCGGCACCCGTGTGGGCGCAGGCCGTGCGCGCGACGCCGGATGCGGTGCTGCGGGCGCGCCGCGCGCTCGTGCCGCAGCTGGCGGAGGCGATCAAGCGCAGGTTCGCTAAAATAGCGTCTTCCTGAAACGTCGTCCCCGCGCAGGCGGGGACCCCAGTTCTGCATCAGCCACCGAAACGCTTGCAAACGGGTTCCCGCCTTCGCGGCAACGACGGTATCCGGCAACGCCACTCATCAAGACACATCATGCCCACTCCCACCAGCCTCACCATCCGCCAGCAATCGAAGGTCCTGGAAATCGCCTTCGACGACGGCGCCGCCTTCGCCATCCCGTTCGAACTACTGCGCGTGTACTCGCCGTCGGCCGAAGTGAAGGGCCACGGCCCTGGCCAGGAAGTGCTGCAGGTCGGCAAGCGCGACGTCGGCATCCGCGGCGCCGAGCCGGTCGGCAACTACGGCGTCAAGCCGCTGTTCACGGACGGCCACGAGTCCGGGATCTACACGTGGGATTACCTGTACAAGCTGGGTAACGAGCACGACCGGTTGTGGCAGGATTACCTGGATCGCCTGCATGCGGCGGGGTATGAAGGCGACAGCGGCCGCGAAGCGAGCGCCGTGCCGGTGGGCGGGCAGAAGGGTGGCGGTTGCGGGAGCGGTGGGTGCAGCCACTAACGAAAAAAGCGCCGGTTTGACACACGGCGCTTTTTTCTTGCCGGCCTGGTGGGCCGGCGCTATCCGGTCTGTGTCCCGGTAGGGATTATTGCGGCTGGATGTTTGCTGCCTGCTTGCCTTTCGGGCCCGACGTGACGTCGAAGCTGACGCGCTGGTTTTCCGCCAGCGATTTGAAGCCGGCCGAATTGATGGCCGAGAAGTGGGCGAACAGATCGTCGCCACCATCGTCAGGTTTGATGAAGCCAAAGCCTTTTGCGTCGTTGAACCATTTCACGGTGCCAGTCGCCATGTTTCTCTCTCTCAAGAAATTTTTTTGAAAAATAATGTGTTTTTGCTGGCGACACATGGTTAAGCGATAAGGCATCCCTGTTCCGAACTGTGCGCAAGCGAAAATCATTATAAGCAGAGTTTTAACAGTTGTGATGCACGATTGCTATCTCGTGTGGCAAAGACGACAGGTGCACGCATGACAACGATTGCACAGGTACGCTTCGGGGGTAAGACACCTTTAAGCTGAGCACAGCACCCGGCTTGTATAATGTGGCAAGACTAAACGGCTTGCTACCATGACCAACACCACCCATTTCGGCTACAAGACCGTCTCGGAAGACGAGAAGGTTCACGAAGTAGCCAAGGTATTCCACTCGGTCGCGTCGAAATACGACGTGATGAACGACCTGATGTCCGCCGGCCTGCACCGCGTATGGAAGGCGTTCACCATCGCCCAGGCCGGCATCCGTCCAGGCTTCAAGGTGCTCGACATCGCGGGCGGCACGGGCGACCTGTCGAAGGCGTTCGCCAAGCAGGCGGGGCCGAGCGGCGAGGTCTGGCTGACCGACATCAACGAGTCGATGCTGCGCGTGGGCCGCGATCGTCTATTGAACAAGGGTCTCGTCACCCCCACCTTGCTGTGTGACGCGGAAAAACTGCCGTTCCCCGACAATTATTTCGACCGCGTCAGCGTGGCCTTTGGCCTGCGCAACATGACGCACAAGGATCTGGCGCTGGCGGAAATGCGCCGCGTGCTCAAGCCGGGCGGCAAGCTGCTCGTGCTGGAATTCTCGAAAGTCGCGGCGCCGCTGCAAAAGCCGTACGACGTGTATTCGTTCTCCGTGCTGCCGTGGCTGGGCCAGCGCATCGCCGGCGACGCGGAAAGCTACCGTTATCTGGCGGAATCGATCCGCATGCATCCGGACCAGGACACGCTGAAGTCGATGATGGAAACGGCGGGCCTGGACCGCGTGCAGTACTACAACCTGACGGCCGGTGTGGCCGCACTGCACACCGGCATCAAACTCTGAGGTGAGCAGATGAAAAAGTTCTTGGCCAGCATGTTGATCGCGCTGATGGCGCTGTCCAGCATCGCCGACGCGCGCCCGCTCGGCGGCAGCCGGTCGTTCGGCCGCCAGTCGCAGTCCGTGAGCCGCATGCGCACCCCGGCGCCGGCGCCCACGCCTTACCAGCAGCCGTCGTACCAGCGCGCGGCCCCCGCGCCCGCCGTGCCGCCCGCGCTGTCGGTGAAGCGGCCGAGCATGTGGAAAGGCGTGCTGGGCGGTGCTTTGCTGGGCCTCGGACTGGGCGCGCTGTTCTCGCACTTCGGCATCGGCGGCGCCATGGCGAGCGCCCTGTCGTCGGTGCTGATGATTCTGCTGCTCGTGTTCGCCGTGATGTTCATCGTGCGCATGTTCCGCCGCAAGGACACGCCGGCCAACCCGACGTTTACCGGCTTTAACCAGAATCCCTTGCCGGCTTCGGCCACGCCGGAAATCGGCTCGGGCCTGAACAGTGCCTACCAGGGCAACGCCGGCGGCTTCCAGTCCGGCTTCTCGAACGCGCCGTCCCTCGACAAGGCCGCGCCCGCGCACCAGCAGTGGGGCGTGCCGGCCGGGTTCGACACGGAGGCCTTCCTGCGCCACGCCAAGGCATCGTTCATCCGCATGCAGGCCGCCTGGGACCGCGGCGACGTCGCCGACCTGCGCGAGTTCACGTCGCCCGAGGTGTATGCCGAACTGTCGCTGCAGATCCAGGAGCGGGGCGGCCAGCCCGACTTTACGGAAGTCGTCACCATCGATTCCCAGCTGCTCGGCATCGAGACGAACGAGCGCGATTACCTGGCCAGCGTGCAGTTCAACGGCATGATCCGCAATGCGCCGGGCGCGCAGCCGGAACCGTTCGTCGAGGTGTGGAACCTGTCCAAGCCGCTGAACGGCAATGGCGGCTGGGTGCTGGCGGGCATCCAGCAAATTACTTGAACACTTCGCAATAAAAAGCTTGTGCTCCGGGTTTTATGCTCTGGTGAACTGGTAAGATCGAAACCGCCCGACGATGCCGGGCGGTTTTATTTTGTGAATACGAATCCTTCATGTCTTCGACTTCCTCTTTCCTGTCGCCGCAACGCGGCTTGACGGCCCCGGCCGTGGCGACGATCAACCACCTGCTGGCGCAGGAAGCGTGGGCGCGCGACGCCCTCATGCGCCACGCCGGCAAGACCGCCTGTATCGATACGGGCTACGTCGCCCTGCGCATGCGCGTCGCGCGCGACGGCATGCTGGAGACGGCGGGCGCCGACGACGCGGCCGGCGTCACCATCCACGTCAAGCTGGGCGACGTGCCGCTGATCCTGCAGAACCGCGATCGCGCGTTTTCCTATGTGCGCATCGAGGGCGATGCCGAGTTTGCCAACACGATCTCGCAATTATCCAAGGGCCTGCGCTGGGATGCCGAGCACGACCTCGAGCGCCTGTTCGGGCCGATCGGCGCCGTGCGCCTGGCCGGCGGTGCGCGCTCGGCCGTGACGGGCGCGGCCGCGGCCGGACGCCGGCTGGCGGAGAACGTCGCCGAATTCCTGCTGGAAGAACGCCGCGTGCTCGTGCGTCCCGCGACCGTCGACATGTTCGCGGACGACGTCGGCCGCCTGCGCGACGACGTCGAACGCACGGCCAAGCGCATCGCCAAACTCGAGCAGAAGCTGGCACAGCAGCTCGCACAGCGCGCCGGACACGGCGCCGCGCCCGTACCGCCGCTCCCTGACACGCCTTCGGACCACTGATGATCCTGAAATTCCTGCGCCTGCTGAAGATCTTCACCGTCATCGTCAAATATGGCCTGGACGAGATCGCAATTTCCGGCCTGCACGTACCGCGTACCGCCCGCGTGATCAATACCGTTTTCTTCTGGCGCCGCATCAGTTCGCCCCGCGCGATCCGTCTGCGGCTGGCGCTGGAAGAGCTGGGGCCGATCTTCGTGAAATTCGGCCAGGTGCTGTCGACCCGGCCCGACCTGATGCCGCCGGACATCGTGGCCGAGCTGTCGCTGCTGCAGGACCGCGTGCCGCCGTTCGATTCCGACGTGGCCATCGCCCAGATCACGCGCTCGCTCGGCGCGGCGCCGGACCTGCTGTTCGCGTCGTTCGAACGCACGCCGGTCGCCTCCGCCTCGATCGCCCAGGTGCACTTCGCCACGCTCAAGGACGGCAAGCAGGTGGCGGTGAAGGTGCTGCGTCCGGGCATGAAGACCACGATCGACGAGGACATTGCGCTGATGCAGATGGCCGCCAGCCTCATCGAAAAAGTGTGGGCCGACAGCCGCCGCCTGAAGCCGCGCGAAGTGGTGGCCGAGTTCGACAAATACCTGCACGACGAGCTCGACCTGATGCGCGAGGCGGCCAATGCCAGCCAGCTGCGCCGCAACTTCGCGAATTCCGATCTGCTGCTCGTGCCGGAAATGTATTGGGATTACTGTTCCAGCAGCGTGATCGTGATGGAGCGCATGAACGGCATCCCGATCTCGCAGACGGACCGCCTTGCCGCGGCTGGCGTCGACCTCAAGAAATTGTCCAGCGACGGTGTCGAGATCTTCTTTACGCAGGTCTTTCGCGATGGTTTTTTTCACGCGGACATGCACCCCGGGAACATCCTCGTCTCCATCGATCCGGCCACGTTCGGCCGCTACATCGCGCTGGACTTCGGCATCGTCGGCACGCTGAACGATTTCGACAAGGATTACCTGTCGCAGAACTTCCTCGCCTTCTTCCGGCGCGACTACAAGCGCGTGGCCGAGGCGCACATCGAATCCGGCTGGGCGCCGCGCGAGACCCGCGTCGACGAACTGGAAGCCGCGGTGCGCGCCACCTGCGAGCCGATCTTCGACCGCCCCTTGAAGGACATTTCCTTCGGCCAGGTGCTGCTGCGCCTGTTCCAGACGTCGCGCCGTTTCAACGTCGAGGTGCAGCCGCAGCTCGTGCTGCTGCAAAAGACCATGCTCAACATCGAGGGCCTGGGCCGCCAGCTCGACCCCGACCTCGACCTGTGGAAGACGGCGAAACCGTACCTGGAACGCTGGATGGCCGAGCAGGTCGGCTGGCGCGGCATGGCCGAGCGCCTGAAGGCCGAGGCGCCGCGTTTCGCCCAGATCTTTCCGCAGCTGCCGCGCCTGATGCACCAGGTCTTGCACAAGCGCGCGTACAGCGACCTCGACATGGGCGACCTGATGGCAAAAATGGTGCAGGAACAACGCCGCGCCACGCGCCTGCTGATCTTCCTCGCCTGCGTGACAGGCGTGCTGGCCGTGCTCGTCGGCGCGATGTTCGCCGCCGGGCACTTGCACTGGACGTCTTGATGGCCGCGCCGCCGGCCTTCTCCAGCCGCGATCCGCTGTCGCCGCGATTCTGGGACGAGCGCTTCGAGCGTGGTTTCACGCCGTGGGAGCGGGGCGGTATATCGCTGGCGCTGCGCCGTTTCGTGGCGAACGCCGATCGTCCGCTGTCGGTGCTGGTGCCCGGCTGCGGTTCGGCGCACGAGCTGGCCGTGATGTGCGAGGCCGGCTGGGATGCCACCGCCATCGATTTCTCGGCCGAAGCCGTCGCGCGTGCCCGCGCGCAGGCGGGCCCGTGGGCGGACCGCATCGTCCAGGCCGACTTTTTCGCGTATGCTCCGCCGCGGCCGCTGGACCTGATCTACGAACAGGCGTTCCTGTGCGCGCTGCCGCCGGCGCGCCGGCCGGACGTGGCGCGGCGCTGGGCGGAACTGCTGGGGCAGGGCGGTTTATTGGCCGGCTATTTCTTCTTCGACGATGCGGCCAAGGGGCCGCCGTTCGGGATGTCTCGCGCGGCACTGGATGCGTTGCTGGCGGGCGCGTTCGAGTGCGTCGCCGACGAGACGGTCGAGGATTCGATACCGGTGTTCGCAGGCAAGGAACGCTGGATGATCTGGCGCCGCCGCGGCCTGTAGGATCGGGCAAGAACGGCCGAGTTCCCGGCAACGGCGGGGCCGCCCCGGGTCCGATACTGACTGCTCCTCAACGACTCGACAGGAGCAGATCATGACCAGGATTGCCATCGTTACCGGCGCGAGCCGCGGCCTCGGACGCAATACCGCATTGCACATCGCGCGCCGCGGCGGCGACGTCATCCTCACTTACCGGGACCGCGCCGACGACGCACAGGCGGTGGTCGCCGACATCCGCGCGCTGGGCCGCAAGGCACTGGCGCTGCGGCTGGACCTCGCCGATACGGCCGGCTTCCCGCTGTTCGCCGAGCACGTGCGTGCCGGCTTGCGCGATGTGTGGGGGCGCGACCGGTTCGACCACCTCGTCAACAACGCCGGCCATGGCGACATGGCCGCGTTCGACGCGACGACGGAAGCGCAGTTCGACGGGCTGGTGAACGTCCACTTCAAGGGCGTGTTTTTCCTGACGCAGGCGCTGCTGCCGCTGCTGGCGGACGGCGGGCGCATCGTCAATCTCTCGTCCGGGCTGACCCGCGTGTCCTATCCCGGTTTCGGTGCATACGCGGCGGCCAAGGGCGCCGTCGAGGTGCTCTCCGTGTACCTGGCCAGGGAGCTGGGCCCGCGCGGCATCGCCGTCAACACGGTGGCGCCGGGCGCCATCGAGACGGACTTCCTCGGCGGCGCCGTGCGCGACACACCCGACCTGAACGCGGCCTTCGCGCGGATGACGGCGCTCGGGCGCGTGGGTGTGCCGGACGACGTCGGCCCGGTGATCGCCAACCTGCTGGGCGAGGACCAGGGCTGGGTCAGCGGCCAGCGCATCGAAGTCTCGGGCGGCCAGGTCATCTGAGGCACGGCGACTCAGGCGGCGTCGAGATGCCGCTGCGTCACCGCGACGTCGCGCATCGGCGGCCGCCCGAACATCCGGCCGTACTCGCGCGTAAACTGCTGCACGCTCTCGTAGCCGACCGCGTACGCCGCATTGCTGGCGTTGACGCCCTCCGCCAGCATCAGGCGGCGCGCCTCGATCAGGCGCAGCTGTTTCTGGAATTGCAGCGGCGTGAGCGACGTCACCGCGCGGAAGTGCTGGTGGAAGGCGGACGGGCTCATGCCCGCGGCGGCGGCCAGCCTGTCGACGGGCATCCGTTGCGCGTACCCGGCACGCAGCAGGGCGACGGCGCGGGCGATGCGCCGCACGTGGCTGTCGGGCAGGCCCAGGCGCCGGATCGCGCCGCCGTGGCGGCCGGCCAGCAGCCAGTAGTGCAATTCGCGCACGAGTGCCGGCAGCAGCACCGGCAGCGCGGCCGGCCGGTCGAGCAGGCGCATCAGGCGCAATGCCGTGTCGCTGACGTGGATGTCCGTGGATTCGATCCGTACCGGGGCATCGTCGACATCGCCGACGGCCGCCATGTCCGTCGCCAGACCGGCGATGACGGCCGGGTCCAGCTCCATCACGAGTGAGTAATAGGGCGAAGCAAGGCTCGCTTCGGTGATCCGGCTGGCAGTCGGCACGTCGGCGGTGATCACGAGCGAATCGCCGGCGCGCACGGTCAGCGCCCGGCTGCCCATGGCGACGTGCTTGGCGCCCTGCAGCACGAGGCAGATGAGCGGCCGCTGGATCTGGTAGCCCAGCTCGGTCCGCGCGGCCGCGCGGATCGCCGTGAGGCCGGGGATCGCGGTGGGCGCGGCGCCGTTGGGACCGGCATGGGCGTCCGCGTGCCGGCGCACGGCATCGAGAAGGGAAATATCCATACGGATCATGATAATCCGCGTCTGTCGGACTGGGCAGTGATCTGCAGGATCGGGCAAAGAAAAAAGAAAGGCCCGCAAGCGGGCCCCGATTTGAAGTGTTCTTCTATGGTATTGCGGCGGGCCGGCAGAGCCGGTCGCGCAAACTTCTGTTTCTTAAATCTTGCGCAGCGTGATACCGCTGAGGAATGCTATTTAAACAGTTAAGTTGATGTTCGGCAAACGGAACTCATCCGTGCGCTGACGAAAAACAACACTGTTTCCATGCTGCAGCAAGTTGACCGGGCGGCCATCCGGCCCCCGGATGCCGGCCAGAGTCAAAATCTCCCGCAAAAGCTTTATAATTCAGGGTTTTGATGATTTTTGCGGAGTATTCAGATGCCGATTTACGCCTACCGCTGCGATGAATGCGGTTTTGCCAAAGATGTGCTGCAAAAGATTGCCGATCCGGTTCTGACCGTTTGCCCGTCGTGCGGTAAGTCATCGTTCAAGAAGCAGGTCACCGCCGCCGGTTTCCAGTTGAAAGGTACCGGCTGGTACGTGACGGACTTCCGTGGCGGCTCGACGCCGGCGACCGGCGCGGCGCCGGCGGCGCCAGCGGCGGCGGCGTCGTCGTCGTCCGATGGTGGCGCAAGCACATCCGCATCGTCGGACGCGCCGGCACCCGCCGCCGCACCGGCGAAAGACAGCAGTACCTGACCGCGGCACCGGCCCCGCGGCCGGCGCATAATGAGCACCCGACACATTCACCGGACGAGAATCGTCACGACAATCGATGCGTAAATATTTCATCACAGGCGCGCTGGTGCTGGTGCCCCTCGCGATCACGGCCTGGGTGCTGAACTTCGTGATCAGCGCGCTGGACCAGTCGCTCGTGCTCGTGCCGAGCGAGTGGCGGCCGCAGACGTATATTCCGGGCCTCGGCGCCATCATCACGCTGGCCATCGTGTTCGTGACCGGCCTGCTGACCAATAACCTCGTCGGCAAATGGTTCGTGCGCATGTGGGAGCGGCTGCTGCAGCGCATCCCCGTCGTGAACTCGGTGTACGGCAGCGTCAAGCAGGTGTCCGACACGCTGTTCTCGTCGTCGGGCAACGCGTTCCGCAAGGCCGTCCTGGTCCCGTACCCGCACGAGAATTCGTACACGATCGCTTTTCTCACCGGCGTGCCGGGCGGCGACGTCAAGAACCACCTGGTGGGCGACTACGTGAGCGTGTACGTGCCGACCACCCCCAACCCGACCTCCGGCTTCTTCCTGATGATGGAACGCAGCCGGGTCGTCGAGCTGGACATGACGGTCGACGCGGCGCTCAAGTACATCGTCTCGATGGGCGTCGTGGCGCCCCCGCCGCCGGCCGAGGCCGCCGCCCCCGCCGCCATCGCGGCGCAATAGAAGAACAAGGCAGCAAAGAATCCAGGTCCCGCCAGGAGCGGGCCCACCGAATCAACCAACCAGGATCGAAAAACTATGTCCTCCATGCGTACTCACTACTGCGGCCTCGTGACCGAAGAGCTGCTGGGCCAAACCGTCAGCCTGTGCGGCTGGGTGCACCGCCGCCGCGACCACGGCGGGGTGATCTTCATCGACCTGCGTGACCGCGAAGGTCTCGTGCAGGTCGTCTGCCACCCCGACAATGCCGACGTGTTCAAGGTCGCCGAGCACGTGCGCAACGAGTACTGCCTGCGCGTGACGGGCACCGTCGTGAACCGCCTGGAGGGCACCGCCAACGCCAACCTGAAGTCGGGCAAGATCGAGATCAACACCACCAAGCTGGAAGTGCTGAACGCGTCCGTGCCGGTGCCGTTCCAGCTGGACGACGACAACCTGTCGGAAACGACGCGCCTGACGCACCGCGTGCTCGACCTGCGCCGCCAGCAGATGCAGCACAACCTGCGCCTGCGTTACAAGGTGTCGATGGAAGTGCGCAAGTACCTGGACAACCTGGGCTTCATCGACATCGAGACCCCGATGCTGACCAAGTCCACGCCGGAAGGCGCGCGCGACTACCTGGTGCCGTCGCGCGTCAACCCGGGCAACTTCTTCGCGCTGCCGCAGTCGCCGCAGCTGTTCAAGCAGCTGCTGATGGTCGCCAACTTCGACCGCTACTACCAGATCACCAAGTGCTTCCGCGACGAAGACCTGCGCGCCGACCGCCAGCCGGAATTCACCCAGATCGACTGCGAAACGTCGTTCCTGACCGAGCAGGAAATCCGTGACCTGTTCGAAGACATGATGCGCGTCGTCTTCAAGAACGCCGCCGGCGTCGACCTGCCGAACCCGTTCCCGGTGATGGACTTCGCCACCGCCATGGGCCTCTACGGTTCGGACAAGCCGGACATGCGGGTAAAACTGCAGTTCACCGAACTGACCGAATTGATGAAGACCGTCGAATTCAAGGTCTTCAACAACGCCGCCAACATGGTGGGCGGCCGTGTCATCGGCCTGCGCGTGCCGCAGGGCGGTTCGATGCCGCGTTCGGAAATCGACGCGTACACGCAATTCGTCGGCATCTACGGCGCCAAGGGCCTCGCCTACATCAAGGTCAACGAGAAGGCCAAGGGCCGCGACGGCCTGCAATCGCCGATCGTCAAGAACCTCTCCGACGACGTGCTGGCCAAGGTGCTGGAACTGACCGGTGCGCAGGACGGCGACCTGATCTTCTTCGGCGCCGACAAGGCGAAAGTCGTCAACGACTCGATGGGCGCGCTGCGCGTGAAGATCGGCCACTCGGAATTCGCGAAAAAGGCCGGCCTGTTCGAAGAAGTCTGGGCGCCGCTGTGGGTCATCGACTTCCCGATGTTCGAATACGACGAGGAAGGCGACCGCTGGAACGCGACGCACCACCCGTTCACCGCGCCGAAGGACGGCCACGAGGACATGCTCGAGACGAACCCGGGCGCCTGCATCGCCAAGGCCTACGACATGGTGCTGAACGGCTGGGAACTGGGCGGCGGCTCGATCCGTATCCACCGCGAGGAAGTCCAGAGCAAGGTGTTCCGCGCGCTGAAGATCGATGCGGAAGAAGCGCAGCTGAAGTTCGGCTTCCTGCTCGACGCCCTGCAGTACGGCGCGCCGCCGCACGGCGGCCTGGCGTTCGGCCTGGATCGCCTGATCACGCTGATGACGGGCTCCGAGTCGATCCGCGACGTGATCGCGTTCCCGAAGACCCAGCGCGCGCAGGACCTGCTGACCAACGCGCCGTCGGAAGTCGACGAGAAGCAGCTGAAAGAGCTGCATATCCGTCTGCGTAACGAGCCGAAGGTCGCGTAAGCCTTCGTTATTGTAGACGGATGAATCGTCGTCCCCGCGCAGGCGGGGATCCAATTTTGCTTGCGTCTCGACTGCGCATGAAACTTGGGTCCCCGCCTCCGCGGGGACGACGCTTTTCATGTGGCGCTACAATGGCGTCATGACGCATAAAATCCCCGAATCCGTCCTCGTCGTCATCCACACCGCCGACCTGGAGGTGCTGCTGATCGAACGCGCCGACCGTCCCGGCTTCTGGCAATCCGTCACCGGCTCCCTCGACCACCCCGACGAACCGCTGCTGGAAACGGCCGCCCGCGAACTGTTCGAGGAAACGGGCATCGTCGCCGACGGCGTACGCATCGTCCTCAAGGACTGGCACCTGTCCAACGTCTACGAGATCTACCAGACCTGGCGCCACCGCTACGCGCCCGGCGTCACCCACAACACCGAGCACGTGTTCTCCGTCTGCGTCCCCCGCGACATCGCGATCACCCTCGCGCCGCGCGAACACCTGCAATATGCCTGGCTGCCGTTGCTGGAAGCGGCCGACCGGTGCTTTTCCAGTTCGAACGCAGAAGCGATCCTGCATTTGCCGCGCCACCTCCACGCGGCGTAGGCAAAAACACGATCCGGGAGGTTGGCATCGTCCATTTCAACCGTGCGCCAAGGAATCTGTGCTATTTTGCCTTGCCTCGTAGCAATGACATTCCGATCGACATCCCATGCGCAGCGCAAAACATCTCAGATTCGTCGTCCTTGCCGTCTTCACCGTCATGGTGCTGGTGGCGGCGGTGCCGTTCTGGCTGAACCGCTCCGTCAACGTCCTGCTGGCGCAGACGCGCGCCGACCGACTCGCGCAGCAGCGCCTGGACGATGTCCTGACCAGCCTGCGCGATGCCGAGACGGCGCAGCGCGGCTTCGTCATCACCGGCAACGAGGCCTTCCTCGAGCCGTATGAGCGGGCCCGGCGCACGCTGCCCTCGGCCCTGCACGACGCCAAGGAACTGGCGCGCACGGATGCCGAACGGGCCAGCGTGTGGCGCATCGCGCGCGTGGCCGAACTCAAAATGGCCGAACTCGACGAGACCATCCTGCTGCGCCGCCGCACCGGTTTCGAGGCGACCGAGCGTGTGGTCAGCTCGCTGCGCGGCAAGCAGTACATGGACGAGCTGCGCCGGCTCGTCGCGGCGGAGGATGCGCGCGGCAAGGCCAGGCGCGACGCGCTGCGGGTCGAGCTGCTGGCGCGTTCCGGGCGATCGTTCACCGTGAGCCTCGCGGCCACCGCCTGCAATATCGTCGTGCTGGGCGCGCTGCTGCTGATCGTGATGCGCATGCTGCGCGCGCGCCGCGCCGCCGCCGCGCAGCTGGAGACGCAGGCCGGCCAGCTCACGGAGGCGGTCGCCCTGACGACGCGCCACAACCGCGAACTGAAACTGGTCGCGGAACTGCTGCGTGCCGTGGAAGCCGTGCCGTCGCTCCCGGACGCCGGCCCGGTGATCGCGCGCACCATGCCGAAACTGCTGCCCGGCGTGGCGGGCACGCTGTTCCTGCTGCGCGACGACGACCCCAACATGCTGGACCGCCACACGCAGTGGGGCACGCCGTCCGACCAGCCCCTGGCCATCGACATCGAGTCGTGCTGGGCGCTGCGCCATGGGGCGCGTTACCGGACCGCCGGCTACGATGACCCGGCCTGCGCCCACTACCGCACGCCGGCGGACGAGGCGGCGGGACGCCTGTGCATCCCGCTCGTCACGCACGATGAACTGGTCGGCATGCTGCACGTCGAGGGACTGGCGTGCGGCCCGGGGGAGGACGAGCAGGAGCGCCTGGCGGTGACGGTCGCGGAGCAGCTCGCGCTGGCGCTCGGGAATGCGCGCCTGCGCGAAACGCTGCGCCGGCAATCGGTGCTCGATCCGCTCACCGGCCTGTTCAACCGCCGCCACTTCGACGCCGCCCTGAAACGCGAGCTGGCGCGGGCGCGGCGCAAGGAGGTGCCCGTGAGCCTCGTACTCGTCGACATCGACCATTTCAAGCGCGTCAACGACGAGTACGGCCACGCGGTCGGCGACGCCGTGCTGCGCACCATCGCCCAGCAACTGCGCCTCGGCATCCGCGAAGGGGACATCGCCTGTCGCTACGGCGGCGAGGAGATGGTCCTGCTCCTCCCGGAATGCACGGCCCTCGACGCGGGCGCGCGTGCGGAGGCGATCCGCATCGCGCTGGGCAGCATCAAGCCGAACGCCGAGGGCGACGGGCCGGAGCGGGTCACGGCGTCGTTCGGCGTCGCCGCCTATCCCGTCCATGCCCAGGATGCCGAGGCGCTGTTCTGGGCGGCCGACAAGGCGCTGTACCGCGCCAAGGAGCATGGGCGCGACCGCGTGGCGACCGGCGCCTGAGACGGTACTGTTGCAAACACCCAACCGTCGAATCGTGCCGTCGCCGCCACAAGACGTCACAAATTCTACGTGGAAACAAATGTTTCTTGACCGAAATGGTGGGAGTTGATACTTTCGGTCTTGAAGACTTCCTCCACAAGTGTCCACGTTCCGAGGCGCATCATGGCCGACACGCTTACCATTCCAATCGACCAGGTCCAGATCGGCCTGTACATCTACCTTGACCTGAAGTGGTTCCAGCACCCCTTCGCGTTCAGCCATTTCAAGGTCAAGACCGAAGACCAGCTGCGCATCCTGCATGGCCTGGGCCTGGCCACGGTCCGCGTCGATCCCGCGCTCAGCGACATCCCCGTGCCCACGGCGGCGCCGGACCAGCCGGCACCGGCGGCGCCGGTCCCGGTCCCGGTGTCGCCGGAGTCGCGTGCCGACTCGCCGGTCATGGCGGCGAAACGGGCAATGATGGAGCGCATCCGCGAGCAGCGCGAGGATGCGGCGCGCATCGAGCAGGCCTTCGTCAACACCGCGCGCGCCATCCGCGACATCGACCGCAACCTGTTTTCCCAGCCGGCCGAGACGGTCCGCGTGGCCGGCAAGCTGATCGGCCAGATCACGGAGTCGATCCTGTCGGCGCCGGAACTGGCGATCAACCTGATGGGCGACAAGCTGGGCGGCGAGGAAGTCTATGTGCATTCCCTCAACGTCACGATGTTGTCGATGATGATTGCCCGCGACATCAAGTTGCCGCACGAGGTGGCCAGCCTGCTCGGCATGGGCGCGCTGTTCCACGACGTCGGTACCAGGAATATCCCGGACAAGGTGCTGAACAAGCTCGACGCCTACAACCACGCCGAGCAGGCGTTGATGGAAACCCACTGCCACGGCGGTTTCGAGATCGGCCAGAAGCTGGGCCTGGCGGCACCGGCGCTGGCCATCATCCGCGACCACCACGAGATGTTCGACGGCAGCGGCTATCCGCGCCACCTGCAAGGGGAGGCGACCAGCATCCTTGCCCGGATCGTGTCGATCGCCAACCATTACGATGAATTGTGCAACCCGCGCAACCCGGCCGATTCGCTCACGCCGCACGAGGCGCTGTCGCTGATGTTCGCCAAGATGCGCAGCCGCTTCGATCCCAAGCTGCTGCAGGTATTCATCCGCTGCCTCGGCGTGTACCCGCCGGGCACGATCGTCCAGCTGGCCAATGGCGTCGTCGGCATGGTCGTCAACGTCAACACCGCCAAGCCGACCAGGCCGCAGGTCCTGATCTTCGAGGCCAGCGTGCCGCGCGAAGAAGCGATCGTGGTCAACCTCGAGCAGCAGCCGGACCTGAACATCGTGAAGTCGATCCGCCCGTCCCAGGTGCCCAAGGACATCTACAATTACCTCAGCCCGCGCAAGCGCATCAGTTACTACTTCGATGCGGGCGATCCGGCTCGGAGGAGCCAGCCATGAGCCTGCACCAGCTGATGGTCGACCACAGTCCCTACATGGTGATGCTGGTCGACCCGGCCGATCTGCGTATCCTCGTCGCCAACCGCATGGTCGAACAGGTGCTCGGTTACTCGGGCGCGCAGTTGCGCGAGATGCTGATCACCGACATCGAAAGCTCGCTGCAGGACGTGTTTTATTGGGAGGACGTGCGCGGCGGCCAGTATCTCGACGTCGAGGCGCAGGAGGGCGAGTACCTGTGCGCCGACGCGGCCATGCTGACGGTGATGAAGTCGGTGCGCGTGATCCGCGACGGCGAGCGCCCGCTGCTGCTGGTGCGCGCGCGCGACTGCCGCCACGAGCGCCAGGTCGAGGACCTGCTCGAGCAGACCCTGGCCCAGCTGCGCACGACGCTGGAGTCGACCGCGGACGGCATCCTCGTGATCGACTGGCACGGCAAGATCACGAGCATGAACCGCTTGTTTTCGGCGATGTGGGAGATACCGGCCGCGTTGCTGGAGGCGGGCGACGACGACGGCATCATCGAATACATCGCGGGCCAGGTCGAGCAGGGCGAATTGATCCGCAGCCAGCTGCGCCAGGTGGCCGATACGACCGAGACGCAGGACCTGTTCCGGCTCCGGAACGGCCGCTTCTTCGAATGCCGCTCGCGGCCGCAGTTCCTGGGCGAGCGGGTGATCGGACGGGTGTTCGGCTACACCGACGTCACCGAGCGCCACCGGGCCGAGGAAGCGCTGCGCGAATCGCGCGACCAGCTCGAATCGAAAGTGCGCGAACGCACGCGCGACCTGCGCGAAGCGAATGCGACGCTGGAGCATGAAAAGGCACGCCAGGCGGAGCTGATCAAGAAGCTGGGCGAGGCCCAGAGCCAGTTGCTGCAGTCGGAGAAGATGGCCTCGATCGGCGTGCTGGCGGCCGGCGTCGCGCACGAGATCAACAACCCGATCGGCTTCGTCAACTCGAACCTGGGCAGCCTGCAGCGGTATGCCCAGTCCATGCTCCGGCTGCTCGACAGCTACGAGGCGCTGGAGGGCTCGTTCAGTCCGGGCGACCGCGCCGCGATCGCGCGGATCAAGAAAGAAGTCGACGCCGACTACCTGCGCGAAGACCTGGAGCCGCTGCTGCGCGAATCCCTCGACGGCATCGACCGCGTGCGGCGCATCGTGCAGGACATGAAGGATTTCTCGCACGTCGACGGCGGCGGCCTGCAGTACGCCGACCTCGAGGCGGGCCTGAACAGCACGCTGAACGTCGTCTGGAACGAGATCAAGTACAAGGCCGAAGTGACCAAGGAGTATGCGCAGATCCCGCAGATCGAGTGCTATCCGTCGCAGCTGAACCAGGTGTTCATGAACCTGCTGGTCAATGCCGCGCATGCGATCGAAAAGCAC
Source organism: Massilia luteola (assembly GCF_034420155.1). Lineage (NCBI taxonomy): Bacteria > Pseudomonadati > Pseudomonadota > Betaproteobacteria > Burkholderiales > Oxalobacteraceae > Massilia > Massilia luteola. The sequence goes on along the minus strand of NZ_JAXOFN010000005.1, from coordinate 109,195 downwards.
GGACGCATCACGCTGCGCACCGGCCACGACGAGAAGCAGGTGTGGATCGAAGTCGAGGACACCGGCACCGGGATCCCGGAGGACAAGCTGGGACGCATCTTCGAACCCTTCTTCACGACCAAGCCGGTCGGCAAAGGCACCGGCCTCGGCCTGTCGCTGTCGTACGGCATCGTACAGAAGCACGGCGGGCGCTTCGACGTGCACAGCGAAGTGGGCAAGGGCACGCGGTTCCGCGTCGTCCTGCCGCGTTTCCGGCCGGCGCCCGAAGCCGACGTGGCCATCTGACGACTGCCGGGCGCAAGCCCGTCTTCTCCTCCCTCGACGACATGGCGCCGGCAGCAACCGGTGCGCGGGCGCCGCGCGCGCCTGCTGCGCGCCGGCCTGGAACTTCCGGACGGCCGCCTGGTCAAAATTTGGCGCTGGCGGACTGAAGCCCGACGGGCCGAAGGCGCCACCGCGACGTTCGCCGTCCCGGCACGGCAAGCGCCGGATCGCGCCGTAAACACATTAATCGAAGTGATAATTTGGGAGATTTGCTTTGATCGAACCTGCTCGATTCTCTCGCGAGCGGTTCTGCTTCACTGTATGCACAGAATTAAATTTAGACAATTTAAATTCGCACAATACAATCGTTCGTTTGACAGTGAGAAATGATTTTATTAAGGTCAACAAGTCGTTTCTGACGACTTTTCATTTTAGCAATGTCCAACAAAGGGAGGAATCATGAGCGAACGCAGACACGAGCAGAAGGTCAAGGACGTTGGCGTTGATAACGATTACCTGTGCATCGAGCTATTGAGCGGTCTCCGCCTGATGGGTCCGCTGCGCACCAACCCGGTCTACCGCGACCCCGTCATCCCACCCGAAGCGCGTCCTCTGCCGAACGGCAATTTCAGACGTGCCGCCGTTGCCCCCTGAGCAGTCCCCCGACGCCTTTCCCGGCCACGAGCCGGGAGAGGCTCCCCGCGCACGATTGCGCTCCCCGCCCGGGAAGGGCACGGACTGATGGGGTTACAATGTTCCCATGAAAATCCGTGTTGCGACCTACAACATCCACAAGGGCGTCTCTTCCTTTCGTAGTACGCCGCGCGTGTTGGCGCTGAAAAAAGCCATCGGCGCGTTCGGTGCGGACGTCGTGTTCCTGCAGGAAGTGCAGGGCCGGCACGACCGCTATCAGGTGCGCTACGGCGAAAAGGTACGCAGCCCCCATCATCACTGGCCGGAAAAGGCCCAGCACGAATTCTTTGCCGGCGAAAACCTGCATGCCGCTTATGGCATGAACGCCGTGTACGACCATGGCCACCATGGCAACGCGCTGCTGTCCGGTTTCGAGATCTCGAATACGCGCAACCACGACGTGTCCGACCATGCTTACGAGCAGCGCGGCATCCTGCACTGCGTGCTGGAGACGCCGTCCGGCAATGTGCACTGTTACGTCGTGCACCTGGGCCTGTTCGAGGGCAGCCGCCGGCGCCAGACCGACCTGCTGATTAATTGTGTGCAGGATTCCGCGCCGGATGGCGAACCGGTCATCATCGCGGGCGACTTCAACGACTGGCGCAATACCCTCAGCGATTGCCTGCGCATGAAGCTGGGCGTCGTTGAGGTATTCGATGAACTGGAGCGGCCGGCCAGGCTCGGCGTCAAGATCGGTGATATGGTGCGGAGTGTGGCCGGGCGCGAAAAGCGCCTGGTCCCGGCGCGGACGTTTCCCGCCGCGCTGCCCTGGTTCCGGCTCGACCGGATTTATGTGCGCGGCTTCAAGGTCGAGCATGCCGAAGTGCTGCACGGCCCGCAATGGGCGCGCCTGTCCGACCACGCACCGATCGTGGCCAATCTGCAGCTGGCATAGCGATGCGCACTGTCACTTATGTAGCGAACAACGACGTCACCCTCCTCGAAAGCGGCAGCACTTATTTCCCGACCTTGCTGGCCGCGATCGACGCGGCCCAGCACGAGATATTGTACGAAACCTATATCTATGCCGAGGACGACACGGCGCGCGCCGTCACCGATGCGCTGATCCGTGCCGCCAAGCGTGGCGTCAAGGTGCGCGTGCTGGCCGACTGGTTCGGCACCGGCAACCGCACCGCCTGTCGCCTGAAAGCGGAATTCTGCGCAGTGTGCGTGCATTACCGCATGTTCAATCCGTGGTTCAGGCGCGGCGCCGCGCGCAGCCACCGCAAGATCGCCGTGATGGACCGCCAGGTCGCCTTCGTCGGCGGCATCAATACCAACGACGACAACCTGCACGACTACGAACCGCACGCGCCGTTGCCCGCGCCGCGCTGGGATTTCGCCGTGTGCGTGCGCGGTCCGCTCGTGACGGAGATCCACCGCGAAGCCCAGGCGCAGTGGACGCGGGCCGGGCACTTGCCGCTCGTTCGACGGATCAATTTGTTCCGCGAAATGCGCAAGCAGCCGGCCGCGCTCGGCGATCACCCGATGCGCGCCGCCTTCGTCGTGCGCGACAACCTGCGCAACCGCCGCACCATCCAGCGCGCCTACCTGCAGGCGATCGGCCGCGCGCGCAAGCGCGTGCTGATGGCCACGCCGTATTTCGCGCCGGGGCGCAAATTCCGCGAGGCGCTGTGCCAGGCCGCGCGCCGCGGCGTCGACGTCTGCCTGATGATCGGCGTGGGCGAATTCCGCATGCAGGATGCCGTCGCCTCGTCGTTCTATCCGCAACTGCTGACGGCCGGCGTGCGCATCGTCGAGTACCGCAAGACCCAGTTGCACGCCAAGGTCGCCGTCGTGGACGACAACTGGGCCACGGTCGGGTCCAGCAATTGCGACGGGCTGTCGCTGTTCGTCAACCAGGAGGCGAACGTCGTCGTGCGCGACGCGCAATTTGCCGCCAGCCTCGCCCGCCAGATCGAGCGCGGCGTCGCCGACGGCGTGCAGGTCTGTATGGATGATTTGAGACAATTGGGTTGGGTGCGCCGCTGCGGCCACGAAATGGCCTATTTTCTCTATAAAATGACCATGCGCGTCGTTGCGATCGGCTATGCATGAGTGGAGTGATATGACGGAACAAGACAACGTAAGGATCGACAAATGGCTGTGGGCCGCACGCTTCTTTAAAACGCGCTCGCTGGCGGCGGATGCGGTCGACCGGGGACGCGTGCGGATCGGCGGCGAGCCCGTCAAACCCGCCCGTTCCGTGAAAGTCGATGATAAGATTTTCATCGACAACGGTTCGAACCGCTGGGAAGTGGTCGTGCTGGGCCTGTCCGACAAGCGCGGCCCGGCTCCCGTCGCCCAGGCCCTGTACCGCGAGACGGAAGAGAGCATCGTGCGTCGCGAAAATGATCAGGAAGCACGCCGTTTGTTCCCCGAACCGGGTAGCACGATCAAGGGCCGCCCGACCAAGCGCGACCGCCGCGCCATCACCCGCGCCGGGGGCTGACGAGCCCGCCGCGCGTTGCGACCAGGGCACTAGAACGGTGCCTCTAAGTTCCCGTTTGACATTTCACGGCCGGTAGATAATAGTACGAGCGTTCGGATTTTTTCGGCCAGAAGAAATCCTCTCTTACGCGAGGCATATTATTAATACTTCCGCAAAATCGATGAGCATGCGCAAAGGCGAGATGACGCGGGCCGCCATCCTCGACGTTGCGCTCGAGCTCGCCAGTCGCGACGGTCTCGAAGGCCTGACGATCGGCCTGCTGGCCGACCGCATGAACATGAGCAAATCGGGCGTGTTCGCGCACTTCGGTTCGCGCGAAGACCTGCAGATCGACGTGCTCAAGCTGTACCACCGCCGCTTCGAGCAGGAAGTCTTTTTCCCCAGCCTCAAGGAAGCGCGCGGCCTGCCGCGCCTGGAGGCGATGTTCAACCGCTGGCTCAAGCGCGTGTCGGTCGAGATCGCGTCGGGCTGCATCTATATCAGCGGCGCCGTCGAGTACGACGACCGTCCGGGCCCGATCCGCGAAGAACTCGTCGCGATGGTCCGCACGTGGCAGGGTGCCCTGCTGCGCTGCGCGCAACAGGCGATCGACATCGGCGACCTGAAGACGGGCACGGACCCCGAGCAACTCGTGTACGAGATGTACGGTCTCGTGCTGGCGGTGCACCACGATGCGCGCTTCCTGCGCATTCCGGGTGCCGTCGACCGCGCGCACCGCGGCTTCGCGCGCCTGGTCGAAGATTACCGCAATCCCAACAAGCAAAGCAGCCAGGCGGATACCGTCCGCGCTCAGTAATTCAACACACAAGATATTCACCTGTCAGGAGAACAACCATGGGTCAGTACGTCGCGCCACTTCGGGATATGCAGTTCGTTCTGCACGAGTTCCTCAACGTCACCGAAGAATTCAAGAACCTGCCGGCGTACCAGGAGATCGACGCCGACATCATCAACCAGGTGCTGGAAGAGGGCGCGAAATTCACGCAGGAAGTGCTGTTCCCGCTGAACCACAGCGGCGACCGCGAAGGCTGCCACTACGACACCGCCACCAAGGCCGTCACCACGCCCAAGGGTTTCAAGGAAGCGTATAAACAGTATGTGGAAGGCGGCTGGGCGGCGCTCGCCTGCGATCCGGAATACGGCGGCCAGGGCCTGCCGGTCTCGCTGAACAACTCGTTCTACGAGATGCTGAATTCCTCGAACCAGGCATGGACCATGTACCCGGGCCTGTCGCACGGCGCGTACGAGTGCCTGAAGGAACACGGCACCGACGACCAGAAGAAGTTCTACCTGCCGAAGCTCGTCTCCGGCGAATGGACCGGCACGATGTGCCTGACCGAAGCCCACTGCGGCACCGACCTGGGCCTGCTGCGCACGAAGGCCGAACCGCAGGCCGACGGTACCTACAGCATCACCGGCTCGAAGATCTTCATCTCGGCCGGCGAGCACGATATGTCGGAAAACATCGTCCACCTGGTGCTGGCCCGCCTGCCGGACGCGCCGGAAGGCTCGAAAGGCATCTCGCTGTTCCTCGTGCCGAAGTTCCTGCCGAACGCCGACGGTTCGGTCGGCGCCCGCAACGGCATCGCCTGCGGCGCCATCGAGGAAAAGATGGGCATCCACGGTAACTCGACCTGCCAGATGAACCTGGACGGCGCCATCGGCACCCTGATCGGCCAGCCGCACAAGGGCCTGAACGCGATGTTCGTGTTCATGAACGCGGCCCGCCTCGGCGTCGGCATGCAGTCGCTGGGCCTGACGGAAGTCGCGTACCAGAACGCGCTGGTCTATGCGAAAGACCGCATCCAGATGCGCAGCCTGTCGGGCCCGAAGGCACCGGACAAGCCGGCCGACCCGATCATCGTCCATCCGGACGTGCGCCGCATGCTACTGACCGCCAAGGCTTATGCCGAAGGCGCGCGCGCCCTGACGTCGTACGTCGCGCTGCAGATCGACCGCGAACTGAACCACCCGGACGAAGCCATCCGCAAGGAAGCCGCGGATGAAGTCGCCCTGCTGACCCCGATCGTCAAGGCCTTCATCACCGACAACGGCTGGATCGCCACGTCGGAAGCGATGCAGGTGTACGGCGGCCATGGCTACATCGCCGAGTGGGGCATGGAGCAGTACGTGCGCGACGCCCGCATCAACATGATCTACGAAGGCACCAACACCATCCAGTCGCTGGACCTGCTGGGCCGTAAGATCCTGATGGACAACGGCGCCAAGCTGCGCGCGTTCGGCGAGAAGGTCAAGGCGTTCGTCGAGGACAACGGCCTCGATGAGCAGATGTCCGAATTCGTGAGCCCGCTGGGCGAACTGGGCGAGAAGGTCGGCAAGCTGACGATGGAAATCGGCATGAAGGCCTTCCAGAACCAGGACGAAGTGGGCGCCGCCGCCGTGCCTTACCTGCGCGTCGTGGGCCATATGGTGTTCTCGTACTTCTTCGCGCAGATGGCGAAGATCGCGCTGGCCAAGAAGGATTCGGGCGACAAGTTCTACGAATCGAAACTGGCGACCGCACGCTTCTACTTCGCCCGCCTGTACCCGGAAACCGCGATGCTGATCCGCCAGGCACGTTCGGGCGCAAGCAACCTGACAGCGCTGGACGCAGACCTGTTCTAAATACGCACCATTACACTTACCCGTCGTCCCCGCGCAGGCGGGGATCCAATTTGCTGGCGCTGTGACGGCGCATCGACATTGGGTTCCCGCCTCCGCGGGAACGACGGTCCACATTAAGGATTAGATATGTCCAACTTCATCGTCAAGAAAGTCGCCGTGCTGGGCGCCGGCGTGATGGGCGCGCAGATCGCCGCGCACTGCGTCAACGCCAAGGTCCCGGTCGTGCTGTTCGACCTGCCCGCAAAAGAAGGTCCAAAAAACGGCATCGTCCTGAAGGCCATCGAGAACCTCAAAAAACTGTCGCCGGCCCCGCTGGGCAACAAGGAAGACGCCGCGCTGATCGAAGTCGCCAACTACGAGGACAACCTCGACGTGCTGGCCGGCTGCGACCTGATCATCGAAGCCATCGCCGAGCGCATGGACTGGAAGCACGACCTGTACAAGAAGGTCGCGCCGCACATCGGCGCCAACGCGATCTTCGCGTCGAACACGTCGGGCCTGTCGATCGAGAAGCTGGCCGAAGGCTTCGACGCCGAGCTGAAATCGCGCTTCTGCGGCGTGCACTTCTTCAACCCGCCGCGCTACATGCACCTGGTCGAACTGATCCCGACCGCGGCCACGAAACCGGAAATCCTCGACCAGCTCGAGACGTTCCTGACGTCGACCCTGGGCAAGGGCGTCGTGCGTGCCAAAGACACGCCGAACTTCATCGCCAACCGCGTCGGCATCTTCGGCATGCTGGCCACGATCCACGAAGCCGAGAAGTTCGGCCTGTCCGTGGACGTCGTCGACGACCTGACCGGCGCGAAGCTGGGCCGCGCCAAGTCGGGTACGTTCCGCACCGCGGACGTCGTCGGCCTGGACACGATGGGCCACGTCATCAAGACGATGCAGGACAACCTGAAGGACGATCCGTTCTTCAGCGTGTATAAGACGCCGGACGTGCTGGCGAAGCTGATCGAAAAGGGCGCGCTGGGCCAGAAGACCGGCGGCGGCTTCTATAAAAAGGTCGGCAAGGACATCCTGCGCCTGGACACCGCCACGGGCGAATACGTGCCGGGCGGCGCCAAGGCCGCCGACATCGTCGCGCGCATCCTGAAAGAGAAAGACCCGGTCAAGAAATTCAAGGCGATGCGCGAATCGACGAACCCGCAGGCGCAGTTCCTGTGGGCGATCTTCCGCGACGCCTTCCACTACATCGCGTTCCACCTCGATTCGATCGCCGACAACGCGCGCGACGTCGACTTCGCGATGCGCTGGGGCTTCGGCTGGAGCGTCGGTCCGTTCGAGACGTGGCAGGCCGCCGGCTGGAACACGATCGCCCAGTGGGTCAAGGAAGACATCGACGCGGGCAAGGCCCTGACCGATGCACCGCTCCCAAGCTGGGTGTTCAGCGCCCCGGTCGCGGAGAAGGGCGTGCACACGCCGGAAGGTTCGTATTCCGTCACGAAGAACGCGTTCGTAGCACGGTCCGACCTGGCCGTGTACGAGCGCCAGCAGTTCCGCGCACCGGTCGTGGGCGCGGGCGGCGACGATCCGAAGACCGCCGGCACCACCGTGTTCGAAGACGATTCCGTGCGCCTGTGGCACTCGGGCGACGAGGTGCTCGTCATCTCGCTGAAGACGAAGATGCACGTGATCGGCGACGGCGTCATCAAGGGTATCAGGCGCGCGCTGGACGAAGCCGAGAAGGGCTTCAAGGGCATCGTGATCTGGAATACGGATGCAGCCGACGGCGGCGCGTTCTCGGCCGGCGCCGACCTGCAATCGGCCCTGCCGGCGTTCATGGCGGGCGGCGCGAAAGCGATGGACCCGATCGTCAAGGAACTGCAGGACACGTTCATGGCGATGAAATACTCGAACATCCCGGTCGTGGCCGCGGTGGCGGGTCTCGCCCTGGGCGGCGGCTGCGAAATGGCGCTGCACGCATCGAAGCGCGTCGCGTCGATCGAGTCGTACATCGGCCTCGTGGAAGTGGGCGTCGGCCTCGTGCCGGCCGGCGGCGGCCTGAAGGAAGCGGCAGTGCGCGCGGCCAATGAGTCGAAGGGTAACGACATCCTGCAATTCCTGAAGACGGGCTTCACCAACGCGGCCACCGCGCAGGTGTCGAAGTCCGCGCTGGAAGCGAAGGCGATGGGCTACCTGAAGGACGACGACGTCATCGTCTTCAACCCGTACGAACTGCTGCACGTGGCGAAGGTCACCGCGCGCTCGATGTTCGACGCCGGCTACCGCGCACCGCTGCGCCGCCCTGTGACCGTCACCGGCCGTTATGGCTGGGGCACGATCCGCGGCCAGCTGGTCAACATGCGCGACGGCGGCTTCATCTCGGCGTACGACTACCAGCTGGGCGACACGATCGCGGAGATCGTCTCCGGTGGCGACATCGACCAGGGCAGCGTCGTGTCCGAGCAGTGGCTGCTCGACATGGAGCGTAAAGCATTCGTCTCGCTGCTGAACAATCCGAAGACCCAGGAACGCATCATGGGCATGATGCAAAACGGTAAACCGGTACGTAACTGATCGCGGCGCGACACTAAGGACTACTGACATGAGCAAACAACTTCAAGACGCATACATCGTCGCAGCGACCCGCACCCCGATCGGCAAGGCGCCGCGCGGCTTCTTCAACAAGACCCGTCCGGACGACCTGCTGGTGGCGGCCATCCGCGGCGCGATGGCCGCCGTGCCGAACCTCGACCCGGCACTGATCATCGACGCGATCGTCGGCTGCTCGTTCCCGGAAGCGGAGCAGGGCTTCAACGTGGCCCGTAACGCCGTCGTGCTGGCAGGCCTGCCGAACACGGTCGGCGGCGTGACCGTCAACCGTTACTGCGCGTCGGGCATCACTGCCCTGGCCATGGCCGCGGACCGCATCCGCGTCGGCGAAGCCGACGTGATGATCGCCGGCGGCGTCGAATCGATGTCGATGGTGCCGATGATGGGCCACCACCCGTCGATCAACATGGAGACGTTCAAGGACGAGAACGTGGGCCTGGCCTACGGCATGGGCCTGACGGCAGAGAAGGTCGCCGCGCAGTGGAAGGTGAGCCGCGAAGACCAGGACGCGTTCGGCCTGGAATCGCACCGCAAGGCCATCGCCGCCCAGCAGGCCGGCCTGTTCAAGGACGAGATCACCCCGGTGGAAATCGTCACCCGCACGCCGGACCTGGCGAGCGGCGAGATCAAGGTCAAGCGCCGCACCGTGGACCTGGACGAAGGCCCGCGCGCGGACGCCACCATGGAAGGCATGGCGAAACTGAAGCCCGTCTTTGCCGCCAAGGGCAGCGTGACGGCCGCGACGTCGTCGCAGATGTCGGACGGCGCCGGTGCGCTGATCGTCGTCAGCGAGAAGATCCTGCGTGAACACAACCTGACCCCGCTGGCCAAGTTCTCGTCGTTCGCCGTGCGCGGCGTGCCGCCGGAAATCATGGGCATCGGTCCGAAGGTCGCGATTCCCGCGGCGTGCGCCGCCGCCGGCATCACGCAGGACCAGCTGGACTGGATCGAACTGAACGAAGCCTTCGCGGCGCAGGCACTGGCCGTGATCCGTGACCTGGGCCTGGACACCAGCAAGGTGAACCCGATGGGCGGTGCGATCGCCCTGGGCCACCCGCTGGGCGCAACCGGTGCGATCCGCGCCGCGACCGTCGTCCACGCCCTGCGCCGCAACAACCTGAAGTACGGCATGGTCACCATGTGCGTCGGCGCCGGCATGGGCGCGGCGGGCATCATCGAACGCGTGTAATCCACACAGCGTGAACGGAAGGGTGGGTGCGGCACAACCGTTCCCACCCTTTTTTATATGAATAAGCGAGACACCGAATGGACATCCTGACCACCACCGCCGACGGCATCCTCACCCTCGAATTCAACCGCCCGGAACGCAAGAACGCGATCACGGGCGCCATGTACACCACGCTGGCGGACGCGCTGCGCGCCGCCGACGCCGACCCGCAAGTCCGCGCCATCCTCATCACGGGCAAGCCCGAGATCTTCACGGCCGGTAACGACCTCGAAGACTTCCTGCACAATGTGGGCGAAGGCGCGATGACGGCATCGCGTCCCGTATTCCAGTTCATGCAGGCGCTGGAAGGCTGCACCAAGCCGGTGGTCGCAGCCGTCGCCGGCGCCGCCGTCGGCATCGGCACGACCATGCTGATGCACTGCGACCTCGTCTACTGCGCCGACACCGCGAAATTCTCGATGCCGTTCAGCCAGCTGGGCCTGTGCCCGGAATTCGCGTCGTCGCTGCTCGTCGCGCAGTCCGCCGGCTACACGCGCGCGGCGGAAAAGCTGATGCTGGGCGAAGCGTTCGGCGCCCAGGAAGCGTTCGAGATGGGCATCGTGGCCCGCGTGCTGCCGGCTGCCGAGCTGCTGTCGTTCGCGCAGGGCCAGGCCGCGAAGCTGGTGAAGCTGCCGGCCGCGTCGATCCGCACGACCAAGGCCCTCATGAAGCGTTCGCGCGCGGCGCTGGTGAAAGACACCATCGCGGCCGAGAACGAGCGCTTCAGCGCGATGCTGACCGGCGCCGAGGCGAAGGAAGCCTTTACGGCGTTCTTCCAGAAGCGCAAGCCGGATTTTTCGAAGTTCGATTAAACAGCTGTCAACCGTCGGTCGAGACCGAGACCTCTTCCCAGGCATCCAGATCGCGCCCTAGGTCGGCCAGCTTGCCCCGCACCAGTTGCAGCGCGTCGCTGCCGAGCAGCAGGTGCGTCGGCGGCGCGTCTGCCTCGATCACGGTCAGTATCGCGCGGGCCGCCCTGGCCGGATCGCCCGGCTGCTTGCCGCTCTTTTCCTCGCGCGCCTTGCGCACCGGGTCGAACAGCGCGTCGTAGTCGGCAATCGAGCGTGCGGTACGCTGCATCGAGCGGCCGGCCCAATCGGTGCGGAACGAGCCTGGTGCGATCGCGGTCACGGCGATGCCGAACGGCTGGACTTCCCTGGCGAGCGTGTCCGAGATGCCTTCCAGCGCAAACTTACTGCCGCAGTAGTAGGCGATGCCGGGCATCGTGATGTAGCCGCCCATCGACGTGATGTTGACAATATGGCCGCGCCGGCGGGCACGCATGAACGGCAGCACGGCTTTCATCATGGCGACCGGCCCGAAGACGTTGACGTCGAACTGGCGGCGCATGTCGGACAGCGGCGATTCTTCCAGGATGCCTTCGTGCCCGTAGCCGGCGTTGTTGACGAGGACATCGACGGCGCCGACGTTCGCTTCGATGTCCGCGACGACGCCGTCGATCGCATCGAATTGCGTCACGTCGAGGATGCGCGCGTGGGCGCGCGCCGGGCACATTGCCGCGAACGCTTGCGCGGCCTGTGCGTTCCTGACCGTGCCCACCACGCGGTGACCGTCGGCCAGCGCCTGTTGCGCAAGAGCGCGGCCGAAGCCGCTGCTGACGCCGGTGATCAGCAGGAGTTTATTGGGTGCCATGTCGTCTTCCCTGAATTGATGAAGATCGCATGTTATTCTTGATGACATCACCAGATAAGCCAAAGTCGACTGTTTTTCTTGCCTAAAACTATGTCCAAGCCGACAGCCGCGGATGGAAACGACGATCCGTCCGGCCACGCGCTGCGGCGCATGGTCGAGCTGCTGCGCGCATTGGCGCCGAACGAGGGCTACAACCTCACGGCGCTGCCTACCGTGCGGATCCTGCGTTCCGACCGCGCGTTGACGCGCACGCCGGTGCTTTACGATCCCGGTATCGTGATCGTTTGCCAGGGCCGCAAGCGCGGCTACTTCGGCGACAGACTGTATGTCTACGATGCGCAGCATTACCTGGCAGTCTCCGTGCCCGTGCCGTTCGACATGGAGACGGATGCGACGCCGGCGCAGCCGCTGCTCGCGCTGTACCTGCACCTCGATTTCGCCGTCGCCGCGGACCTGATGCTGCACATCGACCGCCACGCCCTGGTTGAACCGGCCCAGGCGCCGCAGAGCATGTTGTCGAGTCCCATCGATGCGGACATGCGTGGCTCGGTACTGCGCTTCCTGGAAGCGTTGAACCGGCCGCTGGAGGCGGCCGTACTGGGGCCGGACCTGCTGCGCGAACTGTATTTCCGGGTGCTCACCGGCGCGCAGGGACGCTCGATGCGCGAGGCGCTCGCGCTGAAAGGCCAGTACGGAAAGATCGGCCGGGCGTTGCGCCGCATCCATGCCGGCTACGCGGAAGCGCTCGACCTCGCGCAACTGGCGCGCGAAGCGGGCATGAGCATCCCCGCTTTCCACAGCCACTTCAAGGCGATCACGCAGACGTCACCCATGCAATATCTGAAGTCGACGCGGCTGCACCAGGCCCGCCTGCTGATGGTGCGCCGGGACCTGACCGCGGAAGCGGCGTGCCATGCGGTGGGCTATACGAGTTCATCGCAGTTCAGCCGCGAGTTCCGGCGGCTGTTCGGCTTGACCCCGGCAGCGGAGGCCAGGCGGATGCGGGCCGCCTTTGCCGTCCCGCCGGCGTTTCCCGGCGCCGAATTCGTCTCGTCGCACTGAACCTGGTGCACAATGGTTTCATGAACCTGCACCGTCTCGACCTCGTCTCCCTGTCCCTGTTCAGCCAGGTGGTCCGCTCCGGCAGCATCAGCAAGGGCGCGCTGCTGGCCAACCTCGCCGTCGGCGCGGCCAGCAAGCGCATTTCCGACCTGGAGGCCGCGGTCGGCGCCGCGCTGTTCGAGCGCCATTCGCGCGGCATCACGCCCACCGCGGCCGGCCTGGCGCTGGCCCGGCACGCGCAGCGCATCCTCGGCGACGTGAACCTGCTCGCGGCCGAGCTGCACGACCACGCCAGCGGCATCGTCGGCGTGGCGCGGCTGTGGGCCAACACGTCGGCCATCACCCAGTTCCTGCCGGCCGATATCGCCGCCTTCGTCAAGGCCACGCCGGCGATCCGGATCGAGCTGGCAGAACTCAACAGCGGCGAGATCGTGCTCGGTGTGCTCGAAGGCCGCGCCGACATCGGCATCTTCGCCGACCGCACCCCGGCCCTCGGCCTGCACCTGATGCCCTATCGCGAAGACCGCCTCGTGCTGGTGGTCCCGGCCGGCCATCCGCTCGCGAAGCGGCGCAGCCTGCGCTTCGAGGAAGCGACCGACTTCGACGTCGTCAGCCTGTCGCAGGGCACATCGCTGGCGCAGCGCCTGCAGGTCGAGACGGAAGCCATGGGACGGCGCCTGCGCGTGCGCATCCAGGTGCGCAGCTTCGATGCGATGTGCCAGATGGTGGCGGCCGGGCTGGGCGTGGCGGTGCTGCCGGCCGACGCGGTGCGCGCGCTGGTGCGCTCGCTGAGCCTGCGCCAGATTCCGCTCACCGACGGCTGGGCGCGGCGCCAGCTGCTGATCGGCGTGCGCGACATGGAGACCCTGCCGCGCCATGCGCGCCTGCTCGTGGACCACCTCGCCGGTGGCAAGCCGCACTGAGCGAGCTTTCGCGAAACGCGAAAGCGGGGTTCGCACCTTGGTCATTCCGCGGCCGGGACGGTGCTGCCAGAATCGCATCCATCACGCCAGCAAGAGCGTGCGGGTCATTCGACGAATCCTATCCGGAGACAACACATGAGCAAGATTCTTTCCGCCTCGTCCGGCGCGGCCGACGTGGCCGTGCCCGACATGGCGCGGATCGTGGCGAAGGTGGCATGGCGCATCATGCCCCTCATCATGATCTGCTACCTGTTCGCCTTTTTCGACCGCATCAACATCAGCTTCGCCAAGTTCGCCTTGCAGAGCAGCCTGTCGCTGTCCGACACGGCGTACGGCCTCGGTGCCGGCCTGTTCTCGGTCGGCTACGTCCTGTTCGAAGTCCCCAGCAACATGATGCTGTACAAGGTCGGCGCGCGGCGCTGGATCGCGCGCATCATGGTGTCGTGGGGCATCGCCACCGCGCTGATGGCGCTGGTCCAGACCGAATGGCAGTTCTATGCGCTGCGCTTCCTGATCGGCGCCATGGAAGCCGGCTTCGCGCCCGGCGTGCTGTACTTTCTGACCTTGTGGTTCCCCACCGCCTACCGCGGCCGCATCACGTCGATGCTGTTCCTGGCGTCGGCCTTTTCCGGCCTCGTCGGCGCGCCTGCCGCCGGCCTGGTGCTCGGGCATATGGACGGCGTGCTCGGCATGTCCGGCTGGCACTGGCTGTTCCTCGTGGGCGGCCTGCCGTGCATCGCCCTGGGTGCCGTCGTGTTCGTCGTGCTGAAGGACCGCGTCGAGGACGCGTCCTGGCTCGCGCCGGAGGAACGGTCGCTGCTGGCCGCGCGCATCGCCGAACAGAGCCGGCAGATCGGCAGCCACTCGCTGCTGGGCGCCCTCAAGACGCCGGGCTTCTTCACGCTGGGCCTGGTCTACTTCCTGATCCAGGTGAGTTCCTACGGCCTGAACTTCTGGGCGCCGCACATGATCCGCAGCGCCGGTACGACGAATCCGACCACCATCGGCCTGCTCACCGCCGTGCCCTACCTGTGCGGCGCGATCGCGATGGTGCTCGTGGGCCGGCTGTCGGACGCCAGCGGCGAGCGCAGGAAATTCGTGATCGGCCTCGTGCTGCTGGGCGCGGCGGGCTTTTGCGGCGCCGGCCTGTTCGACCACAGCCCGGGCCTGCTGCTGGCGGCCCTGGCCGTGATGGGTGCGGGTGTGGTAGCGTCGATCCCCGCGTTCTGGGCGCTGCCGCCGAAGCTGGTGACGGGGGCGGGTGCTGCGGGCGGCATCGCGCTGATCAATACGCTGGGCCAGCTGGGCGGCATCGTCAGCCCGGTCATGGTCGGCCGCGTCAAGGACGTCACCGGCAGCACGACGCCGGCGCTGTACGTGATCGCTGCCCTGAGCGTCGTGTGCGCCGCGATCCTGGCCTTCGGCATGCCCGAACGGCTGCGCCGGCGCGAACACTCCGACAACTGACGAGGACAATATGAGCATCACGGCTGCAAGCACGATGTCCGCCACGGCCCTGCAGGGCGTGCGCGTGATCGAGATGGGACAATTGATCGCCGGCCCGTTCGCCGGCAAGACGCTGGGCGAATTCGGCGCCGACGTGATCAAGATCGAGGCACCGGGCGCGGGCGATCCGCTGCGCAACTGGCGCATGATGAAGGACGGCACATCGGTCTGGTGGCAGGTCCAGTCGCGCAACAAGCGCTCGCTCGCCCTCGACCTGAGGAGCGCGGAGGGGCAGGATATCGCGCGCAAGCTGATCGCCGAGGCCGACGTGCTGGTCGAAAATTTCCGCCCCGGCACGCTGGAAAGCTGGGGCATGGGCTGGGACGTGCTGTCCGAGCTGAACCCCGGCCTCGTGATGCTGCGCATCTCGGGCTACGGCCAGACCGGGCCCTACCGCGACCTGCCGGGTTTCGGCATGATCGGCGAAGCGATGGGCGGCCTGCGCCACCTGACCGGCGAACCGGGACGCGTGCCGGTGCGCTGCGGCATCTCGATCGGCGACACCCTGGCCGCCCTGCACGGCACCATCGGCGTGTTGACCGCGCTGTACCACCGCAAGGTCAATGGCGGCCGCGGGCAGGTGATCGACGTGGCACTGCACGAAGCCGTGTTCAACGTGATGGAGAGCCTGGTCCCCGAATACAGCGCGTTCGGCGCCGTGCGCGAGGCCGCCGGCAGCGCGCTGCCGGGCATCGCGCCATCGAATGCCTACCGCTGCGTCGACGGTTATGTGCTGGTCGCCGGCAATGGCGACAGCATCTTCAAGCGCCTGATGCAGGCGATCGGCCGGCCCGACCTGGGCGACGCCCCCGACCTGGCGAACAATGCCGGCCGCGTCGCGCGCGTGGACGAGATCGACGCCGCCATCGGCGCCTGGACCGCGGACCGCACCGTGGCCGATGTGATGGACCTGCTCGGCGCGGCGAAAGTCCCGGCTGGCAAGGTCTACACGGCCAGGGACATCGCCGAGGACCCGCATTACCGGGCGCGCGACATGATCCTCACCCAGCAGACGCGCGAAGGCTATGACGTCGAGGTGCCGGGCATCGTGCCGAAATTGATGGGCACGCCGGGCAGCGTGCGCTCGGCCGCGCCGCGGCTGGGCGAGGACACGGACGCCGTGCTGCGCGAGATCGGCCTGACCGGGGACCAGATCGCGGCGCTGCGGGCGCGCAAGGTGGTCGCATGAGCGCTTTCATCGGTAGCGGTCGCCGGGTCGCCGGCCGCCGCATCCACATCCAGGAAGTCGGGCTGCGCGACGGCCTGCAGGCCGAATGCCGCTTCGTGCCGACTGCCGACAAGATCGCGCTGGCCGACACGCTGTCGGGCGCCGGTCTCGCCAAGATCGAGGTCAGCTCGTTCGTGTCGCCGAAAGCCGTGCCCGTGCTGGCCGATGCGGCCGAGGTGTTCGCGGGCATTGCGCGCCGTCCCGGCGTCGTCTACAGCGCCCTCGTGCCGAACCTGCGCGGGGCCGAGCGCGCCGTCGCGGCCGGTGCCGGCGAGATGAACCTCGTCATGTCGGCCAGCGAAAGCCACAACCTGTCCAATCTGCGCATGACGCGCGCGGCTTCCTTCGCCGGCCTGGCCGACGTGGCCGCGCTGGCCCGGCGCCACGGCATCGGCGTCAACGTGTCGCTGTCGTGCAGCTTCGGCTGTCCGATGGAAGGCGACGTCACGCAACAGGAGGTGCTGGACTGGTGCGCGCGCTTCGTCGACGAACTGGATGTGCAGGGCATCACACTGTGCGACACCACCGGCATGGCCTATCCGACGCAGGTGCGCGCGCTCACGGAAGCGGTGCGGACGCGCTGGCCCGGCATCGAACTGACGCTGCACTTCCATAACACGCGCGGCATGGGCCTGGCCAATGTGCTGGCCGCGATCGACGCCGGCGCCGAGCGTTTCGACGCGTCCCTCGGCGGCATCGGCGGCTGCCCCTATGCGCCCGGCGCCACCGGCAACGTGTGCACGGAAGAAGTCGTGCATGCGCTCGACCTGATGGGCTACGACACCGGCGTCGACCTGGCCCAGCTCCTGCGCGCCGCGAGGCGCCTGCAGGAACTGGTCGGCCACGACGTGCCCAGCCAGATCGTCAAGGCGGGGCGGCGCCTGGACCTGCATCCGCGACCGGCCGTGCAGGCCGTTGCCTGATCGCGCCGGTCAGCGTAACGCTGCCTCGCAGCGCGCGATGTCGGTCCGCCCGTGCCCGGCCACGACCTCGGCGCCATACACCGGGAGCTCGAGATACGCGCGTTCCGTCGCGCGCACGGCCAGCACGTATGCCTGGCGCACCGTCTTGTGGCGCAGGACGATGCGCGCCACGTAGGCCGGCGCCAGCACGCGCTGGGCCTTGCGCTTGCCCAGGTCGAGATAGCCGAACTGCAGGGTCGCCGCTTCCACGAGGCCGCCCGCGATCTCGCGCTGGCCGAGCAGGGCGCCCAGCTGCGCCACGATCTGGCGCGCGCCCCGTTGCGGTTCGATGATGGCGGCCCGGTCCAGCACTTCGCCGTTCGCGGGCCGCATCTGCACGGACAGGGTGTCCAGGCGGCCGTCGCCGGCGAGCCGCAGCGCCGCGGACGCGGCGCCCAGCACCGGGATGCCGCCGGCGTACTGGCGCCAGGCGCCGAGGGCGCGGAACAGCGTCGTCGCGGACGCCTTGCCGGTCGGGTCGGCGCCCTGGCCGCGCGTGCGGAACAGGCGTTCGAAGCGCAGTTCGCCGTTCGCACCGGCCCAGTCGGACAAGGCCAGCTTGTGCGCGCTTTCCTCGACGAGACGCTGCAGGATGTCGCGTTCCGCCTCGCGCCCGAACGGACGCTCCGCCGGGGCGAGGCCGGACACGTAGCGTAGGGCGCCGGACGCGTGGTAGACCATGGCGCGCGCGCCGTCCGGCAGGTGGATCACCGTGTGGTCGTCGCGCTGCTGCCAGGTGCCGCCGTTGTCGCGCGGGCAGTCGCCATGCTCTACCAACTGCGCGACGAAGCGCCGGGTGCGGGCCCGCAACTGTTCCTGTGTCGGCGTCTGCAGCAGCAGGACATCCGCCTGGTCGGGGATGCGGGCGTCGGCGCAGGCGCCGGCCAATGTGTGCAGCAGGGTGTGATCGTTCATGGTTCAGCCCTCCGTCCAGTACCACAGCAGGCAGGCCTGCTGGGCAGGCGCCAGGTCCGGGGTCACGGTGCCGTGGCCCCACAGGTGATCGCGGTTGATGGCGCTCTGGTCCCAGCGGATGGCGCCATTGTTCCAGGTGGCGGCGTCGCCCACGCAGACGGTGATCGGGTGGTTGTCGACCCACCAGTCCGAGACCCCGTCGTGCCAGGCGTGCGACACGGTGTCGCCGTGGACGAGGTTGTCGCCCACGTCGTCGCCGCATTCGTCCGTCGTGATGCCGTCCCACATCAGGTCCCACGCGCCGCAATAGATGTGCATGCGCGCGAAGATGTTCCACAGGCCCGTGACGATGGGCAGCGCGGCCGTGTCGCAGGAATAGGCCATCACCCATTCGTTGTTCCAGTCCTCGCCCAGCTGCCAGCGCGCGGAGTTGGCATACCACTCGGTGACGGGCGTGTCGTACAGCAGCACGGCGTGGCCGCCGTCGTCGTGGTTGCCGTGGGTCTCGATCCAGAACAGGTCGACGTCGTCGGCCCATTGGCGGTCGCCGCCGCCCTGGTCGGTGTCGCGGATGTCGGTTTCCCAGACATCCGTATTGGCCCAGTAGAACGCGCGCGTGTGGTCGGCGCCGCGCAGTTTATTGTCCAGGCCATTACTTCGATTGAATGTGTACGTGAGGTCGCCCGCCGTGTCCACGTGCGCCGCGCGCGCGTGGCTGAAATAGCGGATCGCTTCGACACCGAATCGTGCCATGACTGTCTCCTTGGTAATGCCGGTTGCATGAATGCCGGCGCAGCCCATGTACGGTAGCGGTACGCGACCGGCGCCGGCCTGCTTTGGATCAGTCGTGCACGCGCACGGCTTTGATGCGGCGCGGGTACGGGCCGCGCAGGGTCGCATATGGATGACGCGAAGAATCATTGGCGGCCCGATGGCGGCGCGCGCGGGCGCGGGGATGCGCTACAGTGGGAGGATGTCGCGAAGGAGCCATCATGGAGTGTGAAATCAAACTGGCCGTGGACGCGGGCAGCGCCGCGCAGATCAAGAAGTCCGCCGTGCTGCGCGAGCACGCCGTGTCCAAACCGCACGAAGAAGAGCACGTCGACCGCTATTTCGACACCGGCGGTTTCGACCTGTGGAAGCACGGCTTCGCCCTGCGCGTGCGCAGCGCCGGCGAGCGCCATGTGCAGACCCTGAAGGGCGGCGGCAGCGCCGTGGCCGGCCTGCACCGGCGCACCGAGCTGGAGGCCGGGATCCCGTCCGCGGCGCCCGACCTCGACCTGTTCGCCAAGCAATTACGCGCAGCGTTGCCCGCTCTGGCGCGCAGCCTGGACGGCCAGGCGCTTGCCGCCGAACCGGTCTTCGTCAACCGCACGAAGCGCACGACGTGGATGCTCGCCCTGCCGGACGGCACGCACGTCGAGTGCGCGCTGGACGTCGGCGAATTGCGGCGCGGCGAACGCACGACGCAGGTGCGCGAGCTGGAACTCGAAATCAAGGACGGCGATCCGGCCTGCCTGTACGATCTGGCGCGCCGGGTGCACGAGGCGACGCCGGTCCGTATCGAGAACGTCAGCAAGGCCGAACGCGGCTATGCGCTGGCGACCGATGACAAGGCGCACGCCGTCAAGGCCGCGCCGGTGACGCTGAAGCGCAAGGCCACGCTGGGCGACGCGTTCGGCGGCATCCTGCTCAACTGCCTGCAGCAGATGCAGGCCAACGAGGCCGGCGTGCAGGCGGGCGACGTCGAAAGCCTGCACCAGATGCGCGTGGGCCTGCGCCGCCTGCGCGCGGCCCAGGCGATGGTGCGGACCCTCGTGCGGCTGCCCGACCCGCTGGCCGCGGACATCGACTGGCTCGCGGACGAACTGGGCGACGCCCGCAACTGGGACGTGTTCCTCGACTCCGTGCTCCCCGGCCTGCCGCTGACGGACGAACAGAAAGCGGCGCTGGCGCGCGTGGAAGCGGCGGCGCGCGAAGAGGCCGAGCGCCACCGGGCGCGCGTGCGCTCGGCCGTCGGCAGTCCACGCTACACGACCTTGATGCTGGCGCTGGGCGGCTGGATCGCGGGCAGGGGCTGGCACCACACGACCGTGCCGACCGACCCGCTCGAGCAAAAGATCGCGAAGGCCGCGCCGCAGCTGGTGCAGCATGCCAGCGCGCGCGTCCGCAAGCGCGCCCGCGGCACCGACCTCAAACGGCCGGAATGCCTGCACAAGGTGCGTATCGCGGCAAAGAAGGAGCGTTATGCGCGCGAGTTCTTCGCCGCGCTGTCGCACGACCGCAAGGCGACGAAGCGCCATGACCTCCTGAGCGGCATGCAGGACGAGCTGGGCGAGATCAACGATGCCTTCGTCGCGCGCACGCTGGTCGCCCGGCTGCGCGACCGGGTGCCGCAGGAGGCGGAGCTGCTCGGCTTCATCGAGGGCGTGCTGGCGGCGCGCGCGCTCGATGCGATGCCGCGCGCGCGCCGGCACGTCAAGCACCGCCTGCGCGCCAAGGCGCGCTTCTGAGCGGGGCGGGGCGAGCCCTTACGCCTTCACGGCCAGGAATTCGCCTTTCCCGACCGGGACCAGGCTCGCCGTGAAGGCGCGATCGGCGCGCACGGCCGCCGTGAATGCGGCCATGTCGTCCGCGTGTGACGTCGCGTTGTCGACGACGAGCAGGCCGCCGGGACGCAGCACGCGGCGGATGTCGGGCCACCAGCCCAGGTAGGCGCCGCGGTTCGAATCGAGGAACAGCAGGTCGAACGAGGCGTCGAACAGGCTGGCCAGCATCGCGCCGGCATCGCCTTCCAGCAGCGTGATGCGGGTGTCCAGTCCCGCGCGCGCAAAATTGGCGCGCGCCATGTCGATCTTGCCGTGGGCCAGTTCGATCGTCGTGACGGCCCCGCCGGCGTCCGCCACGGCGTCGGCCAGCCACAGCGTGGAATAGCCGTTCGACGTGCCGATCTCGAGGATGCGGCGAGCCCCCGTCGCCTTCGCCAGCACGGCGAGGAACGCGCCGGTGTCCGGCGTGATGTTGAGCATGCGCGTGGCGCCGTTGGCGGGGTCGGCGTCGTGCGCGGCGCCGAACGCGGCCAGTTCGTCGAGCAGGGTCTTGAGGTGCGAATCCAACGTCAACTCCTATCGTGGGCGATCCCGTGATGATGCGCCAAAACGCCGCTCCCCATACCTCGCGAGATGTACAGGGAGCGACGAACCATGGAATCTGGTGCCGGTATGTTTCCCGACCGCCGGCGCCGGTAGGGCGGCCTGGCCGCCTTGCGCCCTTTTTTCCGGGAGCGATGCGTATTCTGACGGCCGAATATGACGCCGGTTTGACGTCCGTGTGACGGCAGCGTTACGGCACCGTTACGGCGCGCCCGTCGCCACGACGCTGCCGCCCGCCGTCCCGGCCAGCGCCGCGCTGCGCCACCGGCGCAGCAGGCCGGCGAGCGTGGGCGTGCGCTTGTCTTCGGGCGTGAGGATGGCCACCGCGGTCTGCAAGGCCTTGTCGGCGCGCGTGCCGAACGTGCGCGTGGATTCCGAAGGTTCGCGCTGCGCATCCGCGCCGGCGTCCGGCGGCTGGGTCGCGGGCAGGTGCCGGGCGAGGTCCGCCTCGCGCAGCAGCATGTCGTCGTCCGCCGCCGCGGCGGGCGCCGCCACGATGTCGGGCGTGACGCCGCGCGCCTGGATCTCGTGGCCGTTCGGCGTGAAATAGCGCGCCACGGTGAACTTGATGCCGCTGTCCTCGTTCAGCGGAATGACGGACTGGATCGAGCCCTTGCCGAACGTGCGCGTGCCGATCACGGTGGCGCGGTGCTGGTCCTGCAGGGCGCCCGTGACCAGTTCGGCCGCCGACGCGGATGCGCCGTTCACGAGCACCGTCAGCGGCACGGTGCGGGTCCAGGCGGGCAGGCCGGCCAGCACGTCGGGCTGGCCGGGGGCGCGGTAGTAGCGCGCGTCGACGGTGACGGTGGCGTTGGCGCCCGGCTCGCGCCCGCGCGCCGAGAACAGCACGGTGCTCGGCCGCAGGAAGGCGCCGGCGACGGCCACGGCGGACGACACCAGGCCGCCCGGATCGTTGCGCAGGTCCAGGATCAGGCCGCGTGGCGCGTCCTTGCCGTCCAGTTTTTTCAGGGCCGCCACCAGGTCGGCCGCCGTGGCGCCGCCGAATTCCGCGACGCGGATCCAGGCCAGGCCGGGTGCCGCCATGCGCACGTGCACCGTGTCGTTGTGCAGGTCGGCGCGCGTGATGCGCAGCGTCTCGATCTTGTTGCGGCGCGCGACGCCGATGGCGACGACCGTGCCCGGCACGCCGTGCATGCGCCGGGCGACGTCGTCGTTCGACATGCCGGCGACGGGCGCATTGTCCACGGCGACGATCACGTCGCCCGCGCGGATGCCGGCCCGTTCGGCCGGGCTGCCCTCGGTGGCGGCGACGACGCGCAGCTGGTCGCGGTTGCCTTCGACCTCGATGCCGATGCCCACGTACTGGCCGCTGTTCTCGCGGCCGACGTCGCGCATCGCGTCCTTGTCCAGGTAGCGCGAGTGCGCGTCGAGCGCGGCCAGCATGCCGGACAGGGCGCCGTCGAACAGCGTCCTGTCGTCGGTCGCGCCGACGTAGTTCTGCTTGATCATCGCATACGCCTCCAGCAGGCGTTCCACTTCGGCCTGCGGCAGCTTGAGGGCCGGGCGCGCGGCCGGCGCGGCCGGCGCCGCGGGCTCCCCGGCGTGCACGAAGGGCGCGCAGGCGAGGGCGAGGGCGCTGGAGATGGCGAGCGCGGTGCGTTTCATGGTGATCCTTTCGTCGATTCGTTCATGAAATTCTGGCGCCCCAGCGTGTTAAGCGCCGTTAAACCCAGGTAAATCGGCGTTAAGGCGTTGTAAGCGTCCGTATTGATCGGCTTTTTTTCTTTTCCCAATGGCAAAAAGAAAAGATAATCGTGGCTTTACGGCCGGGTGGCCGCGACAGGAGAACGCCATGCAGGATCACGACGACGACCAGGATCGCAATGCGGACGACCAGCCCGCCAGCCCGGCGCGCCGCCGCATCTTCCAGGCCGCGGCGGCCGTGGGCCTGGGCGCGACGGTGGCGCCGGCCAGCGCGGCGAAGCCGGCCAGGCGTGCAAAACCCGTCGCCGGCTCGCTGGACGCCAAGCTCAAGGCGCACGTGAAAAACGTCGTCGTGATCTACCTCGAAAACCGCAGCTTCAACAACCTGTTCGCCGACTTCCCGGGCGTCGCGCAGCCGCTGTCGGCGCTGCCCGCCAGCGCCTTCCTGCAAAAGGACCGCGACGGCAGCGTCCTGCCGGAACTGCCGAAGATCTGGGGCGGCATGGTGCCGGCGCGCCAGAACCTGGGCGGCAAGGATGTCCTCATCAAGGAAGACGACATCCGGCACTTGCCGAATGCGCCGTTCAAGCTGACGGATGCCGCCGGCAAGCCGCTGCCGGAAGGGATCGTCACGCGCGACCTGTGGCATCTGTTCTATCAGAACCAGATGCAGATCAACGGCGGCAGGAACGACGGCTTCGTCGCCTGGGCCGACAGCGGCGCGCTGACGATGGGGCGCTACGGCGAGACGTCGAAGACCCTGGGCCTGTGGCAGATCGCGCGCGAGTTCACGCTGTGCGACAACTTCTTCATGGGCGCGTTCGGCGGCTCCTACCTGAACCACCAGTTCCTGATCAGCGGCCGCGTGCCGGAGTTCTTCGATGCCGCGTCGACCCCGGCCGCGACGAAGATCGCCGTGCTGGAAGACGGCCCGACGGGATATCGCCTGGCGACCGCGCCGGATTCGCCCAGGTCGGCGCTGGACGGCAAGCCGAAGTTCGTCAACAACGGCGCCATCACGCCGGACGGCTACGCGGTCAACACGATGGCGCCGCCGTACCAGCCGAGCTGGGTGCGGCCGGCGCCGGGCGGCGACGCGCAACTGGCCGATCCGCACGACCCCGCCGTGCTGCCGCCGCAGACGTATCGAACGATCGGCGACCTGCTGTCCGAACGGGGCATCACCTGGGCGTGGTACGCGGGCGCCTGGCAGGCGGCGCTGGATGGCCGCGGCGAAGGCGGGCGTCCGAACTTCCAGTTCCACCACCAGCCCTTCAATTACTTCAGGCAGTTCGGCCCCGGCACCGCGGCGCGCGCCGCGCACCTGCGCGACGGCGGCCTGGGCGACAGCCCGATCTCGAACCGGTTCATCGCCGACGCCATCGCCGGCAAGCTCCCGTCCGTGACGTTCTACAAGCCGCAGGGGAACCTGAACCTGCACGCGGGCTACTCCGACGTCGAATCCGGCGACGCCCACGTGGCCAACGTGATCGAGCACCTCAAGAAGTCGCCGCAATGGAAGGACATGGTCATCGTCATCGCCTTCGACGAGAACGGCGGCTGGTGGGACCACGTGGCGCCGCCCAAGGGCGACCGCTGGGGGCCGGGCTCGCGTATTCCGGCCATCGTCGTCTCGCCGTTCGCGAAGAAGGGCGCGGTCGATCACAATTTCTACGACACGACGTCGATCCTGCGCTTCATCTCGCGCCTGCACGGCCTGCCGCTGCTGGAAGGACTGGCCGCGCGCAACGCGGCGTTCGCGGCGCGCGGGGCGCGTCCGCCGGGCGACCTGACGGGGGCGCTGAGCTTCCGCTGACGGTCGCCCGTTCTTCGCATATCGATAAAACTTTCCTGTTGGCTAACGCGCGCTGTTCAAGAAAACACGGCGATACACTGTGCCGGCCGTTGTCATTTGAATACGATCTTGCGCACGGCTTGTCCCCGCCAGGCGCCAACTTCATAACAGAGTTCAGGAGAGCAAAATGCAGAAGAATAAAACCTTGCAAGCACTGCTGGCCGTCGCGGCAGTGGCAGCCATGTTCAGCGCCGTCGGCGTGCAGGCGCAGACGGCGGTCAGCCAGACCCCCAGCCAGACCGGCACCAGCAGCGTCGGCAAGCACAATACGTCCGGCAAGACCACCCGCGAAGGCACCATCGACAACAGCAACAGCACCGGCATGGAAAACCGTTCGTCGGGTATGGCCGGCCACAACGCCGCGAGCCCGAGCATGGGCGCCAGCGGCGCCGGACAGTCGGCGGCGGGCACCGGCGCCAAGCTGAACGCGTCCGACGAAAAAATTCTCAAGGATATGGCGATGGCCGACATGGCCGAAGTCGAAGGCGGCAAGCTGGCCCAGAGCAAGAGCCAGAACGGCGACGTGAAGTCGTTCGCGCAGCAGATGATCGACGATCACACCTCGAACCTGAACGACGTGAAGGCGCTGGCCCAGGCACGCGGCGTGACCTTGCCGACCGAGCCGGACGCCAAGCACAAGGCCATGGCCGCCAAGCTGGAAAAGATGAGCGGCGACGCCTTCGACAAGGCGTACATGAAGCAGGCCGGCGTGCAGGATCACAAGGCCGTCCACGCCAAGCTGATGGCCGCGGCCAAAAAGGCCAAGGACCCGGAACTGAAGGCCCTGGTCGAGAAGACCGAGCCGGTGGTCGCGCAACACCTGAAATCGGCCGAGCAAATGCCGATGGCCAAGTCGGGCACGACGTCCGGCAAGTGACGCTCTGCCTGGGGTTGATCCAGGCACACCGGCGCCGCGCCCGCCCGCGCGGCGCTGAGGTTATTCCATTGCCTGCAGCACCCGCGCCCGGTCCGCGGCGCTGCGGTTCTGGCTCAGCTTGAATTTCGCTTCCAGCCGCTCGATGACGATCTCGATGCCGACCGTCGTCCGCACGAGCTTGTCGATGTAGTCGCGCGGCGCATCCTCCACCCGCCAGCCGGCGTTTGCGTCTTCGTGACGCCGCGTCATCCGCGTCATCTGGCCGAGAATCCAGGCCGGGTCCTCGATCGCGCGCAACCGCCCATGCGCATGCACGACGGCGTAATTCCACGTCGGGACCACGCGCCCGCCGGCCGCCTCCACGTCGTACAGCAGCGGCGACACATAGCTGGATGCACCCTGGAACAGCACGAGCACCGGCGCGCCATCCGCTTGCCAGACGGGATTCGCGCGGGCCACGTGGGCGCGCAGCACGCCGTTCGGAGCGGCGTCGGCCGGCGGCGCCAGCTCGAACGGGATGTGGTCGGCCTGCAAGCCGCCGTCATGGGCACGCACCAGCGCGCCCAGCGGGTGCGCGGTGATGAGCGCGAGCATGTCGGCTTGCGAGCCGGCCGCGAAATGCGGCGGCACGTACATTATTCGACTCCCTCCACGACGATGTCCCCCTTCAGCGAATTGGCGATGTAGCAGCGCGCGTGCGCCTCGTGGTGCAGCTCGGCCAGCGCGGTGCGGTCGGGCTGGCGCGCGCCGCCGAACGCGATGGCCGGGCGCAGCACGATGCGCGTGAAGGCCATGCGGCCGCCGGCGTCGAGATCGAGTTCGCCGACGGCGTGGTCGTCGTAGCGCTCGACGACATAGCCGCGCGCGGCCGCCAGCGACAAAAAGAACAGCATGTGGCAGCTGGCGGCCGCCGCGACGAGCGCCTCCTCAGGATCGACGGCGGCCGGATCGGACAGCGGCGCCGGCACGGACTGCGGCGAGGACGAGGCGGGAACGTCCAGGCCGCCGTCGAAGGTCCAGCGGTGCGCGCGGCTGTAGCGCTGGTCGGTGAAGGCTTGGTCGCCGCGCTGCCAGGCCAGGGTGGCTTCGAATCGTTTCATCGTATCCCCGTGTGTGAACGAGTCTCCATCTTAGGGTGCCAGGTGGCTTGCTCAAATGACCAATTATCGCGAAGATGAGCGTACCAATCACGATGACGTCGCCATGCACGTCCACGACATCCTCGCCGCCGCCACGCTCGACCGCCACGCCGCCACGCCGCTGTTCCGCCAGCTGTACGCCCTCATGAAGGCGGCCATCCTGAGCGGGAGCATCGGCGCCGGCGTGCGCCTGCCGGCCACGCGCACGCTGTGCGGCTTGCTGGGCGTGTCGCGCCAGACCGTGCTGGCCGCGTACGAGCAGCTGATGGCGGAAGGCTACCTGGAAGGCACGGTCGGGAAGGGCACCTTCGTCAGCGCGTCGCTGCCGGCCGGCGCCCGCTGTGAAGACGCCGCGGCGACGCTGGTGCGGCCGCTGTCGCCGCGCGGGGAACTCATCGCCGGCGGCATGGCGCGCGTGCTGCACCACGCGGGGCCGCTGCGCGCCTTCCGCGCCAGCATGCCGGGCCTTGACCTGTTCCCGTTCGACGTCTGGCGCCGTCTGGAGGCGCGCCACTGGCGCCATTCGACGGCCAGCCTGGGCTACGCCGGCGCCGCCGGCCACGCGCCGCTGCGCGAGCTGCTGTGCGCCTATCTGAAGGCGTCGCGCGGGGTGCAGTGCACGGCGGACCAGATCGTGATCACGTCCGGCTCGCAGCAGGCCTTGTATCTGCTGGCCCAGTTGCTGCTCGCGCCGGGCGAATCGATGTGGATCGAATCGCCCGGCTACCAGGGCGCGGTGGCGCCGTTCACGGTGGCCGGCGCGCGCGTCTGCCCGGTCCCCGTCGATGCCGAGGGCATGGACGTGGCGTACGCGGCCCGGCACTATCCGGATGCGCGCCTGGCCTTCGCGACACCGTCGCATCAGCTGCCGCTGGGCGTGACCATGAGCCTGCGGCGCCGCCTCGAACTGCTGCGCTGGGCCGAGGCGAACCGCGCCTGGATCGTCGAGGACGACTACGACAGCGAATACCGCCACACGGGGCCGCCGCTGGCGTCGCTGCAAGGCCTGGACCGCGCGGGCTGCGTGATCTATGTGGGCACCTTGTCGAAGGTGTTGTTCCCCGCGCTGCGCCTGGGCTATGTGGTGGCGCCGCCGGCGCTGGCCGCCGCGCTGGCACGGGCCAAGGCCGTCGTCGACCGCCACAGTCCCATCGTGGCGCAGGCGACCTTGGCCGACTTCATCGCCGGCGGCCACTTCGCGCGCCACATCCGCCGCACGCGCGACGCGTACGGCGAGCGCCGGCAAGCCCTCGTCGATGCGCTCGATGCGCGCCTCGCGGGCCGGCTGCGCCAGGGGCCGTCCGACGCGGGCCTCGACCTGTGCGTGCACTTCATGGAAACGGACAAGCCCGACGAGGAGACCGTCGCGCAGCACGCGCGCAACCTCGGCGTCGACGTGCGCACGCTGGGCTATTACACGAATCCGGCGGCCGGCGCCGCTTGCGCCGTCGCGCCCGGGTTGCTGCTGGGCTTTGCCGCGTTCACGCCCGACGTGCTGCGTGCCGGCGTGGACGACCTGGCGCGCGCGCTCGAGCGGGCTGCGCTGCGCGTGTAAATATATTACGGACATCGTTCCATCAGACGCGATCGACGTCGCCGCTTTGGCTCGGCAGTACCGAAAACGAGCGTGTCCTAAAACTGTTGTCAACCTTTGTGCACAAATATTAGTGTAAAAAAAATTACGCTTCATGCTAACGATGGGGCCGTTAAATGGCGTATAGTGCGCGGTTCGTGGAGCAATATCTCCATGAAAAAAAGCTATTAATTATGAAACCGCGCGCGGCACTTGAGGCCGTGACGATGAGTTCGAAATCCGTCCTAAAACTAGTAAGAACGCGCACAATCATGAGTATTGTCGACGTCGATGTCCTGCTCGAGGATTTGGAGGAGGCCGCTCCGTGCGGACCGAATCTCGAGTACGACCCCGCATTTATGGAGCTCGAGCAGAGTGCGCTCGGCAAGCCAGAAGTCCAGTATGGGGACACCATCGTCCCCGCCGTCCCCCCCGAATGGAAGCAAGTCAAGAAACAGGCCCTCGACCTGTTCGCCCGCACGCGTGACCTGCGCGTGGCGATGCCGCTCGTGCGCGCGCTGCTGGCGCTGCACGCGATGCCCGGTTTCGCCGACGGCGTGCGCGTGCTCGAGCGCCTCGTCGAAGAGCGCTGGGACGGCGTCCATCCCGAACTCGATCCGGACGACGACAACGACCCCACGTTGCGCATCAATTCACTGGCCCAGCTGACCGACCCCGCGACCATCCTGCGCGACCTGCGCGAGACCGCCTTCGTCATGCTGCCCGGCCTGGGCGCCCTGACGCTGCGCGTGCTGGAGCAGGCGAACGGCGAGGCGCCGGTGCCGGACGGGCAGACCGCGCTGACCCAGGATTCGATCGAAGCGGCGCTGGCCGACGTGTCCGAGGAAGCGATGCAGGCGGCCACCGGCGCCGTCACCGGGGCGCTGAACAGCGTGACCAACCTGGAGGCCGCCCTCGTGCGCCACGTGGGCAGCGCGCAGGCGCTGACCCTCGGCCCGCTGACGCGCCAGCTGCGGCGCATGGCCGACCTGCTGGCCAGCCGTCCCGGCGCCGCGCACGACGTGCCGGCCGACGTGCCGACCGACGCCGGCGCCGGCGCCGCCGCGGAGCAGGGCGGCGGCACGGCCGCGTCCCGTGCCGCGGCCATCACGGGCGACGTGGCCAGCCGCGCCGACGTGATCCGCATGATCGACAAGATTCTCGCCTACTACCAGCGCTACGAGCCGTCGAGCCCCGTGCCGATGCTGCTGGAGCGGGCCAAGCGCCTGGCGCCGATGAGCTTCATGGAAGTCATGGAGAACCTGGCGCCGGACAGCATGCAGCAGTTGAACGTGATCCGCGGACCGCAGCCGGGCGAGTCGAACGGATCGGACGATTATTGAATCCAGCAGGCCGGCAGTTCAATCAAGGAGGAGTAAACCGTGGGCAAAGAAAGTAGCCAGAAATTCATCGCACGCAACCGCGCGCCGCGCGTGCAGATCGAGTACGACGTTGAAGTGTACGGCGCCGAAAAGAAGGTGCAGCTGCCGTTCGTGATGGGCGTCCTGGCCGACCTGTCGGGCCAGAGCGCCGAGCCGCTGGCGCCGGTCGCGGAACGCAAGTTCCTCGAGATCGACGTCGACAACTTCGACGAGCGCCTGAAAGCCATGAAGCCGCGCGTCGCCGTGCAGGTGCCGAATACGCTGACGGGCGAGGGCAACCTGGCCGTCGACATGACCTTCGAAAGCATGGACGACTTCACGCCGGCCGCGATCGCGCGCAAGGTGGATTCGCTGAACAAGCTGCTCGAGGCGCGCGGCCAGCTGGCCAACCTGATGACCTACATGGACGGCAAGACCGGCGCGGAAGAGCTGATCTCCAAGCTGCTGGCCGAACCGGCCCTGATGCAGGCGCTGACGTCGGCACCGAAGCCTACCGAATAACGATAGACGGGAGAACAGAATGTCCGAAGCGTTAGCACAATCCCAGCAGGAGTCCGGTGCGCTCGAGATGAGCGACTTCAGCTCGCTGCTGCAGAAAGAATTCAAGCCGCAATCCGACAAGGCCAAGGAATCGGTCGAAGTCGCCGTGCGCACCCTGGCCGAGCAGGCCCTGGCCGGCACCAATCTGGTCTCCGGCGACGTGCTGGGCACGATCCAGGGCCTGATCGCCGCGCTCGACCAGAAGCTCACGGAGCAGATCAACCTGATCATGCACACCGAGGAGTTCCAGAAAGTCGAAAGCGCCTGGCGCGGCCTGCACTACCTGGTGAACAACACCGAAACCGATGAGATGCTCAAGATCCGCGTGATGAACATCTCGAAGAACGACCTGGCCAAGACCCTCAAGAAGTTCAAGGGCACCGCCTGGGACCAGAGCCCGATCTTCAAGAAGATGTACGAGGAAGAGTTCGGCCAGTTCGGCGGCGAGCCGTTCGGTTCCATCGTGGCCGACTACTACTTCGACAACAGCGCGCCGGACGTCGAGCTGCTGTCGTCGATGGCCAAGGTCGCCGCCGCCGCGCACGCGCCGTTCATCTCGGCCGCCGCGCCGTCCGTCATGCTGATGGAATCGTGGAACGAGCTGGCCAATCCGCGCGACCTGACGAAGATCTTCCAGACCCCGGAACACGCCGCATGGCGCTCGTTCCGCGAGTCCGAGGATTCGCGCTACGTCGGCCTGACCATGCCGCGCTTCCTCGCACGCCAGCCGTACGGCGCCAAGAGCAACCCGGTCGAGGATTTCGACTTCGAGGAAGACACCAGCGCGCCGGACAGCAAGAACTACACGTGGGCCAACTCGTCCTACGCGATGGCCGTCAACATCAACCGCTCGTTCAAGGAATACGGCTGGTGCTCGCGCATCCGCGGCATCGAGTCCGGCGGTGCGGTCGAAGGCCTGCCGGTGCATGCCTTCCCGACCGACGACGGCGGCGTCGACATGCAGTGCCCGACCGAGATCGCGATCTCGGACCGCCGCGAGGCGGAGCTGGCAGCCAACGGCTTCATGCCGCTGGTGCACAAGAAGAACACGGACTTCGCGGCCTTCATCGGCGCGCAGTCGCTGCACAAGCCGGCCGAGTACGACGATGCGGACGCCAGCGCCAACGCCGCCCTGGCCGCGCGCCTGCCGTACCTGTTCGCGACCTGCCGCTTCGCCCACTACCTCAAGTGCATCGTGCGCGACAAGCTCGGCTCGTTCAAGGAGCGCGACGAGATGGAGCGCTGGCTGACCAAGTGGATCATGCAGTACGTGGACGGCGATCCGGCCAGCTCCAGCGAGACGACCAAGGCCCAGAAGCCGCTGGCCGCGGCCGAAGTGGTGCTGGAAGAAGTCGAAGGCAATCCGGGCTACTACACGTCCAAGTTCTTCCTGCGCCCGCACTACCAGCTGGAAGGCCTGACGGTGTCGCTGCGCCTCGTGTCGAAGCTGCCGTCGGCCAAGACCTGACCGTTTTTTGAAGTCCCGCGCGGACCCGGTCCGCGCGCATTCGGAAGTTCAACCACCGCCCGCGCTGACCGCAACGGCACACAAGGAGAAAAGACATGGCATTGGATATGTTCATCAACATGGGCGACAAGATCAAGGGCGAGTCGCGCGACAAAGTCCAGGGTCCGAAGGGCGACATCGACATCCTGGCGTGGAGCTGGGGCATGAGCCAGTCCGGCACCACCCACATGGGCGGTGGCGGCGGCGCCGGCAAGGCCAACTTCCAGGACATCTCGTTCACCAAGTACGTCGACAGCGCGTCGAACGCCCTGATGACCGCCCTGGCCAAGGGCACCCACATCGACAAGTGCGTGCTGATGGTGCGTAAAGCCGGCGAAGGCCAGCAGAAGTACATCCTGATCACCATGGAAGAAGTGCTGGTGACCTCGATCTCGACCGGCGGCAGCGGCGGCGAAGACCGTCTGACCGAAAACGTCACCCTGAACTTCGGCAAGGTGACCTACGCCTACACGCCGCAGGACAGCAAGGGCACCGTGGCCGGCGACAAGACCTTCGCCTGGAACATCGCCGAAAACGCTGCTGTGTAAGGGGCGTCGCCAAACCTACTGCGCGTTGCAGATTCAGCCTGCGATGCTCACTGTACTACTCGTACAGTTGCGCTTCTCGGCTGAATCTGCTGCCGCTCGCTACGGTTTTGCGAAGCCCCCGTAAGGCAGGTAAAAATTTTTTTTGGATGGGAGCGTTCGAATGCTTGCGCAACAGCTGATTCGTGATGGAGACCTGCCCGGCGCGCTCGCCGCGCTGCAGGATGCGGTGCGCAAGAACAGCGCCGACCCCAAACTGCGCGTGTTCCTGTTCCAGCTCTTGTCCGTGCTGGGCCAGTGGAACCGCGCCCTGACGCAATTGAACGTGGCGGGCGAACTGGATGCCGGCGCGCTGCCGATGGTGCAGACCTATCGCGAGGCGATCCAGTGCGAGGCCCTGCGCGCCGAGATCTTTGCCGGCCGCCGCGCGCCCGTGATCTTCGGCGAGCCGCAACCCTGGATGGCCCAGCTGGCCGAAGCCCTGAAGCTGGACGCCACGGACGCCAACGCCGCCGCCGACCTGCGCGCCGCCGCGTTCGACGCCGCGCCCGCGTCGCCGGGCAGCATCGACGGTACGCGCTTCGACTGGCTGGCCGATGCCGACAGCCGCCTCGGCCCCGTGCTGGAAGTGATCGTCAACGGCCGCTACGTGTGGGTGCCGTTCATGCGCGTCGCGCGCATCGAGATCGAACCGCCCGCCGACCTGCGCGACGCCGTCTGGATGGCCGCCAATTTCACGTGGACCAACGGCGCCCAGACCGTCGGCCTGATCCCGACCCGCTACCCCGGCAGCGCCGACGCCGCCGACGCGCTCAAGCTGGCGCGCGCGACCGAGTGGCAGGGCGAGCATCCCGTCGGCCAGCGCATGTTCACGAGCGGCGAGTCCGACTATCCGCTGATGGACGCGCGCCTGATCGAATTCGACTTGAACGATAACGCCGGCGATCATGGCTGAACTGGCACCGCGCGAGCGCCTGCAACCTTCGCTGCTCGACCGCCTCACCGACGATGAGCCCGACCAGGAGGTCGAGTCGCGCGAGCGGCGCGTGCTGTCGGTGCGCAGCCTGCGCGAAGGCGTGCTGCGCGACCTCGCGTGGCTGCTGAACACAACGAACCTGCTGTCCGTCAGCGACGTGCCGCGCCTGCCGCATCTGGCGAGCACCGTCCTCAATTACGGCATGCCCGACATGTCCGGCGCCTCGCTGGCGAATATGAACGCGGCAGACCTGGAACGCGCGATCCGCCAGGCCATCTGGGATTTCGAACCGCGCCTGATCCGCTCCTCGGTGTCGGTGAAGGTCATGCCTCAGCAGGAATCGATCAGCAAGATCATGTTCGAGATCCAGGCCGACATGTGGGCCCAGCCCTATCCCGAGCGCCTGTTCCTCAAGACCGAGCTCGATCTCGATCTTGCCCAGGTCAGCCTCACCGAATTTACCGGCGCACGGACATGACCAATCCACGCCTGCTTCGCTACTACAGCCAGGAGTTGCAGCACCTGCGCGAGATGGGCGGCGAATTCGCGGTCCAGTATCCCAAGATCGCCGGCCGCCTCGGGCTGGAGGGCTTCGAGTGCGCCGACCCGTACGTCGAGCGCCTGCTGGAGGGCTTCGCCTTCATGGCGGCACGGGTGCAGATGAAGATCGACGCCGAGTTCCCGCGCTTCACCCAGCACCTGTCCGAACTGGTCTACCCGCACTTCCTGGCGCCGACGCCGTCGATGGCGATCGTGCAGCTGCAGCCCGACCTCGGCAACCCGGCGCTGAACGTGGGTTATCGCATCGCGCGCGGCGCGGCCATGCGCAGTGTCCTCGGCAAGGACGATGCCACCGCCTGCGAATACCGCACGGCGCACGACCTGACTCTGTGGCCGATCGAGCTGGTCGAAGCGAAGTTCTTCACGCACGGCGGCGCCATCGCCGGCGTCGAGGCGCGGTTGCCGGCGAACGTGAAAGCGGGCCTGCGGCTGCGGCTGCGCACGACCAACGGCGCGCCGTTTTCCAAGCTGGCCCTGGACCGCCTCACGCTGCACCTGCGCGGCAGCGACGAAATGCCCGGCCAGATCTACGAAAAACTGCTGAGCGCCGCCGTTGGCGTGCTCGTGCTGCCGGGCAGCCGTCCTGCCGGCAAACACACGCTGATGCCGAAGACGGCGTTGCGCGCGCGCGGTTTCGCCGAGGACGACGCGCTGCTGCCCAGCGGCCAGCGCAGCTTCCAGGGCTACCGCCTGCTGCAGGAATACTTCGCGTTCGCCCAGCGCTTCCTGTTCGTCGAGCTGACGGGGCTGAAGGCCGCGGTGGCGGCGTGCGCCGAACAGGAGCTCGAGATCGTCGTGCTGCTGTCGCGCGGCGACGCGCGCCTGGAGCAGGCGCTCGACCACAGCAATTTCGCGCTGAACTGCACGCCCGTCGTGAACCTGTTCCAGCGCCGCGCCGACCGCATCAACCTGTCCGGCGACCAGTTCGAATACCACATCCTGCCCGACCGCACCCGTCCCATGGACTTCGAGGTGCACCAGGTCGAGAGCGTGACCGGCTACGGCACCGGCACGGACGCCGAACAGGAATTCCATCCGCTGTACAGCGCGCGCGACCTGGGCGCGGCAAGCTTGTCGAGCCAGGCGTTCTACCAGATCCGGCGCGAGCCGCGCCTGCTGTCGCAGCGCCAGCGCCAGCGCGGACCGCGCTCCTCCTACATCGGCAGCGAAACGTTCATCACGCTCGTCGATGCACAAGAGGCGCCGTACCGCCACAACCTGCGCCAGCTCGGCCTCGTCGTGTGGTGCACGAACCGCGACCTGCCGCTGGCGATGCCGCTCGGCGTTGGCAAGACCGATTTCATCCTCGAGCAGGGCGGGCCGGTGCAGGCCGTGCGCGTGCTGGGCGGACCGAGCCAGCCTTTCCCCTCGTTCGCCGAGGGCGGCGTGGCGTGGCGCCTCATCAACCAGCTGTCGCTGAATTACCTGTCGCTGGCGGACACCGATCCGGACCAGGGCGCGCGCGCGCTGCGCGAGCTGCTCGCGCTGTACTGCCATCCGCTCGACCTGACCAGCCAGCGCCAGGTCGAAGGCGTGCGCTCCGTGTCTTCGCAACCGATCACGCGGCGCATGCCCGCGCCGGGGGCCATCACCTTCGGGCGCGGCCTGGAGATCACGGTGACGATGGACGACGGCGCGTTCGAAGGGGCCGGCGCCTTCGTGCTGGGCGGGGTGCTGAGCCACTTCTTCGCGCAGTACGTGTCGATCAATTCGTTCACCGAGACCGTGATCCGCACCGTCGGCCGCGGCGAGATCATGCGCTGGACGGCAGCGGAGGGTGCATGCGCGATCCTGTAGACGTCGAACGCCAGCTGGGCGAAGCGGGAGCGGCCATGGACTTCTTCCAGGCCCTGCGCCTGCTGGAGAACGCCCATCCGGACAAGCCGCGCATCGGCGCGTCGCTGCGTCCGCGCGACGATGCCGTGCGCTTCGGGCGCGACCCGTCGCTCGGCTTCGAGCCCGGCGCCGTGGCCGGATTCACGCCGGCGTCAAGCGAGGCCCGCGCGCGCCTCGCCGTGAACTTCTTCGGCATGTTCGGCGCCAACGGCCCGCTGCCGCTGCACCTGACGGAATATGCGCGCGACCGTGCCCGCAACCACGGCGACCACACGATGGTCGCGTTCCTCGACGTGTTCCACCACCGGATGGTGTCGCTGTTCTATCGCGCCCGCGCCGCGGCCGATCCGGCGGTCAGCCTGGACCGCCCGGACAGCGACCGCTTCGCCGACTACGTGGGCAGCCTGTTCGGCATCGGCGCACTTGGCCTGCGCGGGCGCGACGAGATCGGCGACTTCGCCAAGCTGCATTTCGCCGGCCTGATGGCGAACCAGCGCCGCCCGGCCTCCGGCCTCGTGACGATCCTGCGCGCCTACTTCAAGCTGCCCGTCGAGATCGAGCAGTTCGTCGGCCACTGGATGAAGATCCCGCTGGACGGCCAGACCCGCATCGGCATGGACGACCGCGGCAACCGCCTCGGCACCTCGGCCGTGCTGGGCAAGCAGGTCTGGGATTGCCAGCACAAGTTCCGCCTCGTGATCGGCCCGGTCGACTACGAGGATTACGAGCGCATGCTGCCCGGCGGCGCCAGCATGACGCGCCTCGTCGACTGGGTGAAGAGCTATGCCGGCACGGTGCTCGACTGGGACGTGCGCCTGGTGCTCGAGCGTCCCGAGGTTCCACCCCTGCAGCTGGGCGCGCGCCGCCTCGGCTGGACCACCTATCTCGCGAGCGGCCCGGCCGCGCGCGATGCCCGTCAACTCTTGATCAACCCGACAGCCCGTCCGGGCTGACCCACGCGAAAGAACCGATCATGGCCGAAATCTCCCGTGTCGCACTGTTTGGAAAACTTAACTCGCTGTGCTACCGCGCGATCGAAAGCAGCACGGTGTTCTGCAAGCTGCGCGGCAACCCGTACGTGGAGATGGTCCACTGGGTGCACCAGATCCTGCAGCTGCAGGACTCCGACCTGCACCGCATCATCCGCCACTACGAACTGGACGCCGCCGTGCTCGCGCGCGACGTCACGGCCGCGCTGGACCGCCTGCCGCGCGGCGCCACGTCGGTGACCGACTTGTCGTCGCAGCTGGAAGAGACGGTGGAACGCGCATGGGTGTTCGGCACGCTGATGTTCGGCGAGTCGTCCGTGCGCAGCGGCCACCTGCTGTTCGGCATGCTCAAGACCTCGAACCTGCGCAACGCGCTGTACGCGATCAGCCGCCAGTTCGAGCGCGTCAAGGGCGACGATCTGTCCGACCGCTTCGGCACGCTGCTGAAGGATTCGGTGGAAGCGAAGCTCGGGGCCAGCGACGGCTTCCAGGCCGCGCCGGGCGAGGCGTCGGGCGCGATCGCGCCGGCCCAGATGGGCAAGCAGGAAGCGCTCAAGAAATTCACGGTCGACCTGACGGAACAGGCGCGCAGCGGCAAGATGGACCCGATCGTCGGCCGCGACGACGAGATCCGCCAGATGGTCGACATCCTCATGCGCCGCCGCCAGAACAACCCGATCATGATCGGCGAGGCGGGCGTCGGCAAGACGGCCGTCGTCGAAGGCTTCGCACAACGCATCGCGCGCGGCGACGTGCCTCCGAGCCTGAAAGAGGTGCAGCTGCTGGCGCTGGACGTCGGCCTGCTGCAGGCCGGCGCCAGCATGAAGGGCGAGTTCGAGCAGCGCCTGCGCTCCGTCATCGATGAAGTGCAGGCCAGCGAGAAGCCGATCATCCTGTTCATCGACGAGACCCACACGCTGGTCGGCGCCGGCGGCGCGGCCGGCACGGGCGACGCGGCCAACCTGCTGAAACCCGCGCTGGCACGCGGCACCTTGCGCACGATCGGCGCGACCACGTTCGCCGAGTACAAGAAGCACATCGAGAAGGACCCGGCGCTGACCCGCCGCTTCCAGAGCATTCAGGTCGACGAGCCGAGCGAAGAGCGCGCGATCCGCATGATGCGCGGCGTGGCGTCGACGATGGAAAAGCACCACAAGGTACAGATCCT
Source organism: Massilia luteola (assembly GCF_034420155.1). Taxonomy (NCBI): domain Bacteria; kingdom Pseudomonadati; phylum Pseudomonadota; class Betaproteobacteria; order Burkholderiales; family Oxalobacteraceae; genus Massilia; species Massilia luteola. Next base: position 71,360 of record NZ_JAXOFN010000005.1, on the reverse strand, counting down.
CGACGAGGCGCTGGAAGCGGCCGTGCGGCTGTCGCACCGCTACATCCCGGCGCGCCAGCTGCCCGACAAATCCGTGAGCCTGATCGACACCGCCTGCGCGCGCGTGGCCGTGAGCCTGCACGCGACACCGGCCGAGGTGGACGACAGCCGCAAGCGCATCGACGCGCTGAACGTGGAGATGGAGATCATCCGCCGCGAAGGCGCGATCGGCATCGAGGTGGCGGGCCGCGCCCACGAGACCGAGGTCGCACTGGCGGACGAGAAGGACCGCCTGGCGGGCCTGGAGCAGCGCTGGAACGAGGAACGCGCACTGGTCGACGAACTGCTGTCGTTGCGCGCGAAGCTGCGCGACGGCGCGCAGCCGGTCGAAGGAACGGGCTCGAAACTGGAAGCGGCCGCCGGCTCGGCGCCGCCGCAGGACGACGCCGAGCGCGCCGCGCTGAAGGAGCAGCTGCAGGGCGTGCAGGCGAAACTGAGCGCGCTGCAGGGCGAGAATCCGCTGATCCTGCCGACCGTCGACTACCAGGCCGTGGCGGCCGTCGTCGGCGACTGGACCGGCATCCCCGTCGGCCGCATGGCGAAGAACGAGATGGAGACCATCCTCAACATCGCCTCCACCCTGAGCCAGCGCGTGATCGGCCAGGACCACGCGATGGAGATGATCGCCAAGCGCATCCAGACGTCGCGCGCGGGCCTGGACAATCCGAACAAGCCGATCGGCGTGTTCATGCTGGCCGGTACGTCCGGCGTCGGCAAGACGGAGACGGCGCTGGCGCTGGCCGAGGCGCTGTACGGCGGCGAGCAGAATCTCATCACCATCAACATGAGCGAGTACCAGGAAGCGCACACGGTGTCGACCTTGAAGGGTGCGCCGCCGGGCTACGTCGGCTACGGCGAGGGCGGCGTGCTGACCGAGGCGGTGCGCCGCCGGCCGTACTCGGTCGTGCTGCTCGACGAAGTGGAAAAGGCGCACCCGGACGTGCACGAGATGTTCTTCCAGGTCTTCGATAAAGGCTTCATGGAAGACGGCGAGGGCCGCTTCATCGATTTTAAAAATACCCTGATCATCCTGACGACGAACGCGGGCACGGACCTGATCGCGGGCCTGTGCAAGGACCCGGACCTGATGCCGGACCCGGACGGCATGGCCACCGCCCTGCGCGCGCCGCTGCTGAAAGTGTTCCCGCCGGCGCTGCTGGGCCGCCTCGTGACGATCCCGTACTATCCGCTGTCGGACGACATGCTGGGCAAGATCGTCAAGCTGCAGCTGAACCGCATCAAGAAGCGCGTGGAAGCGCGCTACAAGATTCCGTTCGAGTACGGCGAGGACGTGGTCAAGCTGGTGGTGTCGCGCTGCACCGAGAGCGAATCGGGTGGCCGCATGATCGATGCGATCCTGACCAACACGATGCTGCCGGACGTGAGCCGCGCGTTCCTGAACCGGATGATCGAAGGCAGCACGCCGCAGGGCGTCGCGGTCAAGGTGCAGGACGGGCAGTTCGCCTACGAATTCGCGTGAGAGCGCCAACGATTTTTTGAGCACACGCCGCACGGCGGCGACTTTGACAATTGAAGCGGCTTGCCGCAGGAGACTCCAATCATGGGAACTTGTTTAGTACCGGGCTGTAACGGCTATGCCCTCAGCGGCGACATCTGCGCACTGTGCGCCAACACCCAGCCGATCAAGAGCCTGACCAAGGCGACGGCGCTCGGGCGCGAGCGCGATGCGGAGGCGCAGAAAAAGGCGGCCACGAGCCGCGATCCGGACGCGGACGTCCTGCTCATGTGCGCGAACGGCGCATCGAAGCCGAACGACACGTTCGCCGGCGTGTGCCAGGACTACACCGACCGTTTCTTCGCCATCCTGGCCAAGGGCCCGGGCGGCGGCGCGCCCGAGCGCGTGCACGGCTGCATGGTCAACCACGACACCCAGCCGTCGGCCAACCGCACCGTGTTCTACGACTGGCAGGGCAATAACCTGCGCGTCTTCGGTGTCGGCTCTCACGCCGGCGGCGACGGTGCGGGCAACGATTCGTACGCCTTCACCTGGTTCGACGGTAAATCGAAGACGTACACACGCTGATGCCCAACCAGGTTTCGATGGGCGCGATGATGACGTGCACGTTCGGCGTTGCGCCGTCGTCGCTCGTCGTCCTGCCCAAGAACAAGGTGCTGGCGGAGGGGCCACCCGCCGCCAACATCATGGACCACATCCCGCTCGTGAACATCATGCCGTTCGGGATGTGCAACTCACCGGCCAATCCGACGGTGGCCGCCGCCACGGCCGCGGCGCTGGGCGTGCTCACGCCCATGCCCTGCGTGCCGGCGACCTCCGCGCCATGGGTGCCCGGCGCGCCCACGGTCCTCATCGCCAACATGCCGGCGCTCGACAACGTCTCCAAGTGCATGTGCAACTGGGGCGGCGTGATCGGGTTCACGAATGCCGGCACCGTCAAGACCATGATTCCTTAACCTAGTCCGCCAGCGCATGCCCATCCTGCCTACCCAAGCCAACCGCGAAGTCGCCGTCAAGACCGTCTACGGCGACGACACGCTGCTGTTCAAACGCATGCAGTGCAGCGAGGCGCTGGGCCGCCTGTCGGAGTTCCGCGTCGAACTCGCGTCCGAGCTCGACGACATCAAGATCGCCAAGGTCCTCGGCACCGGCATGACCGTGAGCGTCGACCTGCCGCAAGGCGGGAAGCGTCATTTCCACGGCATCGTGACGCGCTTTTCCTACCAGGGCTGGCGCGACGGCAAACCGTCGTATCTCGCGACCGTGCATCCGAGCCTGTGGCTGCTGACGCGTGCCACCAACTGCCGCATCTTCCAGGAAAAGAGCGCGGTCGACATCGTCAAGGCCGTCACCGGCGCGTACGGCGTGGCGATCGAGGTGGACGAATGCATGCTGTCGACCACGCCGGCGGTGCGCGAGTACTGTGTCCAGTACCGCGAGAGCGACTTCAATTTCGTCTGCCGCCTGCTGGAAGAGGAGGGCATCTACTTCTACTTCCGGCACGAGGACGGCAAGCACACGATGGTGCTGGCCGACGGCTACGGCGCGCACGTCCCGGCGAGCGGCTACGAGACCATCTCGTTCCGCGAAGAAGAAGCGGGGCGCGATCCGCTGCAGGAAGCCGTGACGCTCCTGAATCCGGGCGGCGAGATCCAGCCCAGCGTGATGGCGCTGAGCGACTTCGATTTCGAGAAGGCGTCGGCCAGCATCAATGGCGGCATGCTGGTCAAGTCGACGGTGCCCGCGCCGTTCGAGCAGGCGAGTTACGAACACTATGATTATCCCGGTCGTTACCAGGTGATGGACACGGGTAACGGCTTCGCGCGGGCGCGCATGGAGGCGCTGCACGGGCAGGGCGAACGGATCGATGCGAGCGGCAATGCGCGCGGGCTGACGACGGGCGCGCTGTTCACCCTGGCCGAGCATCCGCGCGACGACCAGAACCGCGCCTTCCTGATCACGTCGGCCGAGACGGAAATCACGGGCATCGATTACCGCTCGGACGGCGCGGGCAACGGCCTCGATTTCCGCTGCAGCTTCCAGGCGATCGGCAAGGAGCACAGCTACCGCCCGCCGGCGACCGCGCGCAAGCCGTTCGTGCAGGGGCCGCAGACGGCGATGGTGGTCGGCAAGGCGGGCGAGGAGATCTGGACCGACAAATACGGCCGCATCAAGGTGCAGTTCCACTGGGACCGCCTGGGCAAGGCGGACGAAGCCAGTTCGTGCTGGGTGCGCGTGCAGCAGGGCTGGGCCGGCAAGGGCTGGGGCATGATGTTCGTGCCGCGCATCGGCATGGAAGTCGTCGTCAGCTTCCTCGAGGGCGACCCGGACCGGCCGCTCGTGACGGGCTGCGTCTACAACAGCGACGCGATGCCGCCGTACACGCTGCCGGACGACCAGACCAGGTCGACCATCAAGTCGAACACGTCGAAGGGCGGCAACGGCTTCAACGAGATCCGCTTCGAGGACAAGAAGGACAGCGAGGAAATCTTCGTCCAGGCGGAGAAGGATTTCAATCGCGTCGTGAAGAACAACGACACGCTGAAGGTCGGCTTCGAGAAGAAGGACAAGGGCGACCAGACCATCGCGATCGCCAACGACCAGAGCCTCGACGTCGGCAACGACCGCAAGGTGCACGTGAAGAACGACCAGACGGTCGCCATCGACAACAACCTGACGACGACCGTCAAGAACGACGAGACGCGCAAGGTGGACAACAACCAGAGCGTCAAGGTCGGCAACACGATCGTCGTCGAGGCGAACACCTCGATCGAGTTGAAGGTCGGGAGCAGCAGCATCAAGATCGAGCCGGCCAAGATCACGATCAAGTCCGTGGAAATCGCGGTGCAGTCCGACGCCAACATGGAGATCAAGGCGGGCGCGATGATGCAGGTGAAGTCCGGCGCGGTGATGACCATCGAAGGCGCGCTCGTGAAGATCAATTGAGAACGTCATGCGTAACCGTATTCTATTAGGCTGCCTGATGCTGGCGACCGCCGTGGTCCGGGCCGGGGAGCCCGCGGGCGAAGGCACGCCGGCAGCGCGGGGTCAAACCGCACCGCAAACCGCGCCGCGCGCCGTGCTGACGCTGGCCGACCAGCCGCTGCGCCTGATCCGCGGCGCGGCCGTGTACAAGGCCGGCGGCGGCGTCGCGGTGCAGAAGGACGACATCCTCGAAACGGGCGACGCCGGGGCGCAGGTCGAAGCGGGCGCGGATGCCATCGTCGCCCTCGGCCCGCACAGCCGCGTGCTCGTGGCGGGCCTGGCGCCCGCGGCCGGGTCGGCCGTCGAGATGGAGTTGCTGCAGGGCTGGCTCAAGGTGTACGCCAAGGGCCGCCGCGCGGTCGTCGTCACGCCCGCGCTGCAGGTGACGCTCGCATCCGGTTCGACGATCGTGCACGCGGGCGGCGGCCAGGATGCCGTGTTCGCGGAAGAGGGCGAGCAGCAGGTCGCGCGCGTGGACGAAAAGGGAAAGGCGGGCGCCGTGCTCAAGCTGCCTGCCGAACAATACGCCGGCGTCGACGCCGGCAAGCCGCAACCGGTCGCGGGCCGCCCGCCCCATGCCTTCGTGAGCGCGATGCCGCCGCCCTTCCGCGACCATCTGGCGCAGGCGCCGGTCGTGAAGAACGCCGGCAAGGTGCCGCCTTCGAAAGAGCGCGAGGCCGATTTCGCCGACGTCGACGACTGGCTGGCGTCGGCGCTGCCGGCGCGCCGGCGCTTCGTGGCGCGCTTCAGGCCGCGCCTGTCCGACCCCGGCTTCCGCAAGCAGCTCGACCGCGCGCTCGGCCAAGGCGCCGACTGGAAGCCGGTGCTGCACCCGGTCCGGCCGACCGGCGGTTCGCTGTTCTGACGCCGGACGACACAGAATTCAATCAGGAGAACCCATCATGAAACTTACGATCGCCGCCAAATTCAACCTGGTGTTCGTGTCGATCTTTGCCGTCGGCTTCCTCGCCGCCGGCGTCGTCGCGGACCGCCTGCTCAAGCAAAGCGCGCGCGAGGAAACCCTGCAGAACGCACGCCTGCTGCTGGAAGCGGCCAAGAGCGTGCGCGGCTACACGGCCAGCCAGATCCAGCCGCTGCTGAAGAACCAGATGAAGTTCGAGTTCCACCCGCAGTCGGTGCCGTCGTATTCCGCCGTCGAAAACCTGAACGTGATCTTGAAGTCCTACCCCGACTTCGCGTACAAGGAAGCGACGCTGAACCCGACCAACCTGCGCGACAAGGCGTCGGACTGGGAGGTCGACGTCATACAGACGCTGCGCAACAAGCCGGACATGAAGGAATTCGTCGGCGAGCGCGACACCGCGACGGGCCACAGCCTGTACATCGCGCGCCCGCTGCAGATCAAGGACCCCGTGTGCCTGAGCTGCCACACGACGGCCGCCGACGCGCCGAAGACGATGGTCGACATCTACGGCCCGAACAACGGCTTCGGCTGGAAGCTGAACGAAGTGGTGGGCGCGCAGGTGATCTCGGTGCCGATGGCCGTGCCGCTCGCGCGCGCCAGTTCGATCTTCAAGACCTTCATGCTGTCGCTGTTCGGCGTGTTCGTCGCCGTCTTCATCGCGCTGAACGTGATGGTGCACCTGTTCGTCACGCGCCGCATCAAGCGCCTGGCCTTCGTCGCCGACGACGTCAGCATGGGCAAGTTCGAGGCCGACGAATTCGACGTCAAGGGCAACGACGAGATCAGCGGCCTGGGTCGCTCGTTCAACCGCATGCGCACCAGTCTCGCCAGCGCATTGAAGATGCTGGAAGAGTAACGCAGGACAGCAAATGGCAACAATCGACAAGATCGGCAAGTACCGCATCGACGGCGTGCTGGGCAGCGGCGCCATGGGGGTGGTGTACAAGGCATTCGACGCCGACATCGCGCGCACGGTCGCGCTCAAGACGATCCGGCACGAGCTGCTGGACGGATTGCAGGACGGGCTGCAGGACAGCGACATCGTCGCGCGCTTCCGCAACGAGGCGCAGGCCTCGGGGCGCCTCGTGCACCCGAACATCGTGGCCGTGTACGACTTCGGCGCCTACGGCGACACGACGTACATCGCGATGGAATACGTGGACGGCACGTCGCTGAACGCCTTCCTCGTCAAGGACGTGCCGATGGACCTCGCCGCCAGCATCACCTGCATCACGCAGCTGCTGCGCGCGCTCGACTACGCGCATGCGCGCGGCGTCGTCCACCGCGACATCAAGCCGGCCAACATCCTCATCACCGGCGACGCCCAGGTCAAGATCACCGACTTCGGCATCGCCAAGATCGAGTCCTCGACCTTGACGCAGGTGGGCGCCGTGATCGGCACGCCCAGCTACATGTCGCCCGAACAGTTCAAGGGCGAGACCGTCGACGGCCGCTCCGACCTGTTCGCCGTCGGCATCGTGCTGTACCAGATGTTGACGGGCGCGCGGCCGTTCAGCGGGCCGGCGTCGACCGTCATGCATCAGATCATCCACGAGATGCCGCCGCGGCCCAGCGAGCGCCAGCCGTCGCTGCATCCGGCCTTCGACACCGTGCTGGCCAAGGCCATGGCCAAGCGCACCGAAGACCGCTTCCCGAATGCGCTGGCCTTCCTGGACGCCTTGAGCGCCGCGTATATGCAGCAGACGGGCGGCGTGCCGCTCACCGACGAGGACAACGAACGCACGGTGCTCGCGTTCCAGCGGCCGGCCGTGCCTGAGCCGGCGCGGCCCGCGCATCCGGCCAGCACGTCGCAGCACGGCAGCATGCCCGCGGCGACGGGCAGCGCGTCCGGCCTCACCGGTGCGGCGCCGCCATGGCTGCAGGGCCTCGCGCCCGAGTTGCAGACGGCGTTGTCGACGCAGATCGGCCCCGTGGCGAAACTGGTGCTCAAGAACGCCGCGCGCGACGCCGTCGACCTGGACGACCTGTGCGACAAGCTGTTGCCGCACATCGGCTCGGATGCTGGGCGCGCGCAGTTCCAGGACAGCATCCGCGACATCAAGAAGAAGCACGGCCTTTCCACGCTGTCGACGATGAGCGGCCGCAGCCAGGCGGGCGCCGTCAGGACCGGCACGCAGCTGACGCAGATGACCGGCATGCCCACGCTGCTGCAACTGAGCCCCGAGCTGATGGACGCGGCGCAGATGAAGCTCGCCGTGTACGTGGGCCCGATCGCCAAGGTGCTGGCCAAGCGCGCGTCCAAGATAACGGGGAACGTCGACGAGTTCTATCGCCTGCTGGCCGAGAACCTGCCGGACCCGCAGGAACGGGCGCGCTTCCTCAAGGAAGTGAGCAAGGGCTGAGTGTTTGGGTTTCAACAAAATGCAACTGTATAATCGTTCGATCATCCCAGGACTCCAATGCCCATCATTCTGAGCGTCTACACGTACCGCAACGCGGCGCCGGCACAGGTGCTGACGCGGCGCTTCGATCGCCTGGGCGGCGCCATCGGCCGCGCGCCCGGCAATGACCTGGTGCTCGACGATCCCGGCAAATACATCTCGCGCCTGCATGCGCGCGTCGAGTACCGCGACGACGCGTTCTGGCTCGTCGACGTCGGCAGCAACCCGAGCCTCGTGAACGACCGCCCCGTCGGCGCCGGCCGCCCGGTGCAGCTGGAAGACGGCGACCGCGTCACCATCGGCGACTATCAACTGCTCGCCAGCGTGGAAAGCGAGGCGACGGCGTTCATGCCCGCCGCGCCGGCCCCGGTTGCGTCACCCTTGCCGCCGTCGCCGCTGCAGATGCAACCCGCGCCGGCCGCCGTCACGCCGGAGCTGCCCATGAATCCGGACGATTCGCTGGCCAGCGCCGGCATCCTCGACGTCGGCGGCGATCCTTTGAGCCCCAGCTTCGATCCGCTCGGCCTGAACCTGTTCGGCAGTCCGGCGCCGGCCGCCGCGCCGAGCGTGCCGGCGTGGCGCGGCGCCGAGAGCGACCACGTGCCGCCGGAGCAGTTGCCGTTCGCGCCGCCGCCGCATGTGCCGCAAGCCGTCCCGCAGCCCGCGCCGGCGTCGCATTTCGCGCCGCCGCCGGTCGTGGCGCAGCCGCAGCCGCAAGCGCTACCGTCGATGGCGATCCCGGACGATTACGATCCCCTGGCGGACTTTTTGCCGCCGCGCGTGCAGACGGTGCCGGCACTGCCGGCCGCGCCGCCGGTCGCGCAGATGCCGCCCGCCATGCCGGCCGACGAGGCCGAGGCGACGACATTCGCGCCCGCCGCGCCGGCCGTGATGCCGGTGCCTGCCGCGCCGCCGGCGCCGCCGCCGCGCCCCGAACCGGCGCCCGAACCCGACCCTGCGCCGGCGGCGTTCGCGCCGCCACCCGTCGTCACCGCCGCGCCGCCGGCACCGGCACCGGCACCGGCACCGGCACAGACGATGCCGCGCGCGGCGGCCGGCAAGGCCGCGGACGATCCCGTGATCCAGGCCCTGATGCGCGGCCTGGGCCTGACGGAACTGAGCACGAAGCGCAGCGCCGAGGAGATCGCGGAAATGGCGGGCGCCATGCTGCGCGAAGCGACGTCCGGCACGATGGGCGTGCTGATGGGCCGCGCCATGACCAAGCGCGAAAGCCGGCTGGACATGACGATGATCGGCGCCGCCGCCAACAACCCGCTGAAATTCTTCCCCGACGCCGACAGTGCACTGACGCAGATGATGGGCGGGACGATGCCCGGCTATATGTCGCCGCCGCGCGCGTTCGCCAACGCATTCGACGACCTGAAGGCGCACGAGCTGGCGATCATGGCCGGCATGCGCGCCGCGCTGGCCGGCGTGCTCGAACGTTTCGACCCGGCCGCCATCGAGGCGCGGCTGCAGGTGCCGACCGTGATGGACAAGATGCTCGCATCGAACCGCAAGGCCAAGATGTGGGACCGGATGGTCGAGCTGTACGCGCAAATGGCCAGTGAGGCCGACAGCGATTTCCACCGCCTGTTCGGCGAAGCCTTCGGCAAGGCCTACGAGGAACAGGTCGCGCTGCTGCGCCAGGCGCGCCGCTGAACTCCAATCAACCGATACTCAACCCCTGCCTACGAATGTCCTGGAATAGTAAAGTCATCTGGTCGGAGGGCATGCTGCTGCAGCCCCAGCACCTGCAACAGCACGACCGCTACCTGCACAGCGTGATCGAACAACGCGTCGCGGGCGTGCGCGCCTACGCGTGGGGCTTCACGAAGCTGGTCATCGACGAACAACTGCTGGCCCAGGGCAAGCTCGCGCTGCTGGCGGCGAGCGCCGTGCTCCCGGACGGCACGACGCTGAACCTGCCGCAGGACGGCGCGCTGCCCGAGCCGCTCGACGTTCCCGAGGATGCGCGCGACGTGCTGATCGTACTGGCGCTGCCGCTGCGCCGCATGGGCATCGCGGAGACGAGCGACGAGCCTGGCCCCGACAACTTCGCGCGCCACCGTCCCGTCGACTACGAGGCGATGGACAGCAATGGCCTCGACAACAGCGCGCTGATGCAGGTGGGCAGCCTGCGCCTGCGCGTCGCGCTCGAGAAGGATGTCGCCAACGCCTACACGACACTCGGCATCGCGCGCGTGATCGAGCGCCGGCCGGACAACCGCGTCGTGCTCGATCCGTCCTACTGCCCGCCGTGCCTGGACTTCCGCGTCGCGCCGCGCCTGTCGTCCTTCGCCGATGAATTGGTGGGCCTGTTGAACCAGCGCGCGCAGGCGCTGGCGGGGCGGCTCAGCCAGCCCGGTGTCGCCGGCGCCGCCGAGATCGCGGACTTCCTGATGCTGCAACTCTTGAACCGCAGCCTGCCGCTGTTCGGCCACCTGGCCGGCATGACGGGCCTGCATCCGGAGCGCCTGTATGCGGAACTGGCCCAATTGGCGGGCGAACTGTCGACGTTCAGCCGCCCCGATAAACGCGCCGTGCCGTATCCCGTGTATCGCCACGACCGGTTGAGCGAGAGCTTCGCGCCGCTGATCGAGGACGTGCGCGCGGCGCTGTCGCTCGTCGTCGATCCGCGCGCCGTCGCGCTCGCGCTGGAAGAACGCCAGTTCGGCATCCGCGTCGCCGTCGTGCCGGACAAGGAGCTGCTGCGCGCCGCCACATTCGTGCTCGCGGTGAACGCGCATATGCCGCCGGAAGCCGTGCGCAGCGGCTTCCCGGCCATGGTCAAGATCGGGTCGATCGAAAAGATCCGCGACCTGGTCAACCTGCAGCTGCCCGGCATCGCCCTGCGCGCGCTGCCCGTGGCGCCGCGCCAGTTGCCGTTCCACGCCGGCTACACCTATTTTGAACTCGACAAGACCGGCGAGCACTGGGCCCAGCTGCAGAATTCCGTCGGCTTCGCGATGCACATCCCGAACGAGTACCCGGGGCTGCAGATGGAGTTCTGGGCAATCCGCAAGTAATCAGGAGGACCGCTCGAGCGGTCCCACGAACCAGGAGGACCGCACGTGAGCGATCCCACTAACCCGATGCAGGACCCCGACCGCACCGTGCTCGTTCCCGCACCCGGCGGGCGCCGCACGGCGCCGTCCCAGCCGCCGGCCACGCCGGCTGCGCCAGGTACTACACCGCCGCCGCGTCCCGCGCACGGCGATGCGCCGGCCCAGCTCCATGGCGCGGGCCTGAACCCGCTCGTGCGCGCCGCGAATCCGCTGCTCGACCTCGTGCCGCCGCTGCGCCGCATGGCGTCGCATCCGGACGTCGAGGCGCTGCGCATGCAGCTGATTCAAGCGATCAAGACGTTCGAAGCGTCCGCGAAAGCCGCGCACGTGGAGCACGACCAGATCGCGGCCGCGCGCTACGCGCTGTGCACCCTGCTGGACGAGACCATCTCGTCGACGCCGTGGGGCGGTGGCGGCGTGTGGGCCAGCCGCAGCCTGCTCGTGGCGTTCCATAACGAAGCGTTCGGCGGCGAGAAATTCTTCCTGATCCTGCAAAAGCTGTCGCAGGCGCCGAAGGCGAACGTCCAGGCGCTGGAGCTGATGTATCTGTGCCTCGCGCTCGGCCTGGAAGGGCGGTATCGCGTCATCGACAACGGCCGCAGCCAGCTGGATGCGCTGCGCGAACGCCTGCAGCAGCTGATCGCCCAGCAGAAGGCGCCCGTCGAAGCCGAGCTGTCGCCGCACTGGAAGGGCGCCACCGGCAAGGGCGAGCCTTTATGGCGCATGGTCCCCGTGTGGATCATGGCGGCAAGCGCCGCCGTCATCCTCATCCTGCTGCAGCTCTTCCTCGGCCACCGGCTGGGCAGCGCATCCGATCCGGTGTTCGCCAATCTGCTGTCGCTGAAGACGGCGCCGCCGCCCGTGGCTGCGCCGCCGGCACCGGCACCGACCGTGCCGCGCCTGGCCGGCTTCCTCGCGCCCGAGATCGCGCAGGGCCTCGTCACCGTCGTCGACAGCGCCGACCGCTCCGTCGTCACCCTGCGCGGCGACGGCGTGTTCGCGTCCGGCAGCGGCGACGTGTCCGGCGCCTATCGCGGCCTGTTGCAGCGCATCGGCGACGCACTGAAGACCGTGCCCGGCAAGGTGATCGTCGTGGGCCACACGGATAACACCAAGCCCGGACTGTCGGCGCGCTTCCCGTCCAACTACGAACTCTCGAAGGCCCGTGCGACCGCCGTGCGCGACCTGCTGGCCGAACGCGCCGGGCCCGAAGCCCGCTACAGCGTGGAAGGCCGCGGCGATTCGGAGCCGCTCGCGACCAACGACACGCCGGCCGGCCGCTCGCGCAACCGCCGCGTGGAGATCGTCCTGCTGACGCCCGCCGCCGCGAACTGAGACCAACACGAAAACCGACCCGCAATGAAAAAGTTCTTCACCTGGCTGATCAAGCCCGCCGTGCTGGCCTTCCTGGGCGTGCTGCTGCTCGCGCTGGTCATCTGGTTCGAGGCGCCGCTGGTGTCCTACGACGGCCACTATCCGTTCGCATCGGAGACGGTGCGCTGGACCTTCATCCTCATCTTCTTCGCTGTCTGGGCCGGCTGGCTGGGCTGGCGCTGGTTCAAGGCCTGGCGCGCCAATCGCGCATTGATGAAGAGCGTGGCCGGCGCGGACGAACAGCCCGCCGCCGCGGCGCCGCCGGAAGGCGCGGCCGAAGTCGCGCAACTGAACAAGCGCATGCAGGACGCCATCGCCATCCTGAAGAAATCGAAGACAGGCGGCAAGGGCGGCCTGTACCAGCTGCCGTGGTATATGTTCATCGGCGCGCCGGGCAGCGGCAAGACGACGGCGCTGACGCAGTCCGGCCTGAAATTCCCGCTCGCCGACGCGCTGGGCAAAGGTGGCGTCAAAGGCGTGGGCGGCACGCGCAACTGCGACTGGTGGTTCACCGACGACGCCGTGCTGCTCGATACGGCGGGCCGCTACACGACGCAGGACAGCAACGCCGGCGCCGACAAGGCCGCGTGGACGGGCTTCCTGCAACTGCTCAAGAAATACCGCCGCCGCCGACCGATCAACGGCGTCATCGTGACCGTGCCCCTGAGCGACCTGCTGCAGGACACCGACGCGGGCCGCCAGGCGCAGGCCCAGGCGCTGCGCGACCGCATCAAGGAACTGCACGACCAGCTGGGCGTGCGCTTCCCCGTCTACGTGCTCGTAACGAAGTGCGACCTGCTGGGCGGCTTCGTCGAATACTTCGAGGCGCTGGGCCGCGAGGAGCGCGCGCAGGTGTGGGGCATGACCTTCCCGCTGCAGGACGGCGCCGATGGCGACGCCGCGCTGGCCGCGTTCCCCACCGAATTCGAACAGCTCGAACAGCGCCTGCAGGAACGCGTGCTGGCGCGCATGCAGCAGGAGCGCGACCCGCACAAGCGCGCGCTGATCTACAGCTTCCCGCAGCAGTTCGCCGGCATCCAGGATGTTTTAAAACGCTTCCTGGACGACGTGTTCGCATCGAACCGCTACGAACGCGAGGCGCTGCTGCGCGGCGTCTACTTCAGCAGCGGCACGCAGGAAGGCAGTCCGCTCGACCGCGTGATGAGCGCGATGGCTGCCTCGTTCGGCCTGGAGCGCCAGGCGCTGGCGCCGAACGCCGCCAGCGGCCGCAGCTACTTCATCACGAACCTGCTGCAGCAGGTGATGTTCCCCGAGGCCGAACTGGCCGGCGTGAACCACGCGCTGGAAAAGCGCCGGCGCGTGCTGCAATGGGGTTCGGTGGCCGCCATCGCCGTCGCCTTCGTGCTGCTGGGCGCCGGCATGATCACGAGCTATGCGCGCAACCGGGCGTACGTCGCCGACATGGAAGCGAAATCGGCCGCCATCGCCAAGCAGGTGGCGGCATTGCCCGCGCAGGGATCGACCGTGCAGCTGCTTCCCGTGCTGGACGCGCTGCGCACGCTGCCGGGCGGCTACGACGACCGCGACAAGGGCGCGCCCTTGTTGATGCGCTTCGGCCTGTACCAGGGCGACAAATTGGGCGAGGCCGCGCGCATCGCCTACCGCAAGGTCTTGCAGGACACGCTGCTGCCGCGCCTGCAGCAGCGCATGGAAGACCAGTTGCGCCGCAACGGCGCCAACAGCCCCGAGTACCTGTACGAAGTCCTGCGCGTTTATCTGATGCTGGGCGACGCGAGCCGCTTCGACGCCGAATCCGTCGCGGCGTGGGCGGCGCTGGACGACGCGCGCAACCTGAAGGACGCGAGCGACGACCAGAAGCAATCCCTGGCCGCGCACGAGCTGGCGCTGATGGAAAACTTCCGCGACGGCCAGGCGATGCCGCGGCTCGATCCGCAGCTGATCAGCGATACGCGCCTGACCCTCGCGCGCATGCCGCTCGAACAGCGCGTCTACAATCGCCTGAAACGCCAGCTGCTGCGCGAGAAGCTGCCCGAGTTCAGCCCCGCGGGCGCGGGCGGGCGCGAGGCCGCGAACGTCTTCGTGCGCAAGAGCGGAGAACCCATCACGCGCGGCGTGAACGGCATGTTCTCGCCGGCCGGCTACGCCAAATTCCTCGCGATGAGCAACGAGGCCGTCGACGACGTCGAGAAGGAGCGCTGGGTGCTGGCGCAGCAGGAAGCGACGCAGGCCGGCAACCGCGACCAGGTCCGCCAGGCCGTGCTGCGCCTGTACTACGACGACTACATCGCGCAGTGGGACGCGCTGCTGGCCGACGTGAGCCTGCGTCCGTTCGGCACGCTGGAGCAGGGCGCGCGCACCACCAATCTGCTGTCCGGCGCGGATTCGCCGATGCGTAAATTCCTCGTCGCGGCCAGCAAGGAAACGACGCTGGGCGGCACGAAGGAGCCGCTGGCGGCGTCCGTGACGGCGGCCGTCAAGGGCAAGCTGGACGCGTACAAGAAGAAGCTGGAAAGCGCGATGGCGAGCGATGACAGCGCGCCGGCGGCCCCCGCGAAATCCGCGAACCCGGTCGACGCGCACTTCGACGACCTGCACAAGATGACGGCGGGTACCCCGTCGCCGCTGGACCAGACGCTGGGCATGCTGAAGGACGTCGCCGTCTACCTGGACAGCGCCGCCGCCGCCAAGCGCACGGGCGCCCCGCCGCCGCCGGGCGACGCACTCGCCAAGGTGAAGCTGGAAGCGGACGGCAAGCCGGCGCCGCTGGGCACGATGCTGAAGTCGATCGACAGCGGCGGCGCGGGCCTCACGTCCGGCAGCGAACGCGAACGCCTGAATGCCTTGTGGACCGCGGGCCCCGCGCAGTTCTGCCGCCAGGCCGTCGCGGGCCGCTACCCGATCGTCAAGTCCGCCGCGCAGGACGTCACCGCCGACGACTTCGGCAAGCTGTTCGCGCCGGGTGGCCTGATCGACGACTTCTTCGCGAAGAACCTCGCCCAATACGTCGACATGGGCGGCGCCCAGTGGCGCTGGCGCGCGACGGCGAACGACAGCACGCTCGGCATCCCGCAAGCCACGCTCGACGCATTCCAGCGCGCCGCAAAAATCCGCGACGCGTTCTTCGCGAACGGCGGCCGCCAGGCGTCGATGCGCTTCGACCTGAAGCCGGTGTCGCTTGATCCTGCGATCACCAAGTTCGTGCTCGATATCGATGGGCAGGTTCTGACCGCCGCGCCGGGTGCGTTGTCCGCTGCATCGTTCCAGCTGCCGAGCGGGAAGGGCGGGGGGCAGGTGCGTCTCGACGTCACGCCCGCGAGCGCGCACGGCACGCTGCACACGGAAGGCCCATGGGCGTGGTTCCGCATGCTCGACAAGGCGACCGTGGTGCCCACGGCGCAGGGTGAGCGCTACAACGTGACGTTCGACGCCGACGGCCGCAAGGCCGCGCTGGAACTGACCGCGAGCAGCGTCGTCAACCCGTTCCGCCGCGCCGTGCTGGAACAGTTCCGCTGCGTGGACAAGCTGTGACCGGGTACTTCGGCAAGGTTTCTACGCTCGGCGACTTCGTATCGCGCGGGCTGCCCGACGGGCTGGTCGCGGCGTGGGATGGGTGGCTGCAGCAATGCATTCACGCGAGCCAGCAGCAGCTTGGGGATCAGTGGCTCGATCACTACCTCACCAGTCCCGTGTGGCGGTTTGCGATCGCGCCCGGCATTCTCGGTCCCGAAGGATTGGGTGGCGTGATGATGCCCAGCGTCGATCGCGTCGGGCGTTATTTTCCACTGATGATAGCCGCCGTCGGGGCGCCGCCATTGTTGGACTGGTTTCACAAACACGGCGCGTGGTATGACGCGGTCGAGGATCTGGCGCGGGCGTCGCTGGATCCGGCGTTCAGGTTGGCGCAGTTTGATGAGCTGCCGGCGCCGGCATTGATTGATGCCGCACAGGCCGCGCCTCCCGACGGGGCGTGGCGGTTTGCACTGGACGAGGGTGTCGGCGAACGCGTCGCTGCGGTTGCGTTGCAGGGGCATAGTCTGTGGTGGACGGACGGGGCGCCAGGGGTGGCGCCGTCGATGCTCATGTGTGCTGGGGTGCCGCGGGCGCAGCGGTTTACGGCGATGCTGGATGCGCGTTAGCGTCGATCGAAGCGATATACGTTGGATGTAGTGCTTGCTAAAGGGTGCCATCGGCCAGGAGCGGTCATCGACTGCCTTCATAATTGTAGCGCGCCTTGGTCAATAGACCGGTGTTCACGGGTAATCTAGACATAATAGTTATTGGTGCTTGTTCTCGATCAGTCCAACGTCGTGTCCTACAAGGGACGGTAGCTGGAATGGGGCCCATCCTTTTAAGATTCCGATATCGAATGCCAAACCACCTCTACAATGCCTTATTGATATTGCTTCTAAGTGTTTTAGCCGCACCGGCTGGTGCTGCAAGCTTCGACTGCAAGCTTGCTCAAGGCAAGATAGAAACAACGATCTGCGCCGATAGCGGTTTATCGAAACTGGATGAACAGCTAAGCACCTCCTATGCACAAGTCGTAAGAATGTCCAGCGATGAACAATCGGAAAAGTCGATGCAACGCGCTTGGCTGCGGGCGCGAAACGCATGCAAGAACATAACTTGTTTGCAGGAGGCATATGCATCACGTAACTCTGAGTTCCGCGCCAGGTTGGCCAGCAACAGTCCGCTGGCTGGAGTTTGGAAAAAAGAGTACTCATGTGATCAACTCAGCGGCATTTATGCGGAAAGCTGCAAACAGGGAGAGCGCGATAAATTTCAGCTGTCCATTGTCGTCGAGGGTGATAAAGTCTGCGCGCTCCACGTAGTTTGGGCAAACATGGGCAATCGAGTCGATGAGGTCGAGGACCGGCATCCGTCAATGACGGGCAAGACCAACGGTAATACAGCTACGGTCCGCTTTAGCAGCACTTGGGGTGGGACAGGAACGGCCACTCTGCGCGTCCAGGGAGGTGAATTACATTGGAAAGTGAGCGGAAAGGATGAGGGCGAAAGCTGGATTCCAGACGACGCCGTGCTAGTACGCGTTCCTGCGGTCGCATTCGACCGTATGCCGGAATGCGCCGGCTGAAGGTCCGCTTCGGGTCCAGGCTGTGTAAAAACGCGCGGAGAGCATGTTTTCAGGGGGCGGTTCGCCATTCCCGCCCCTCCGAAAACGCCGTGGCGGCCGTTTTTGGAGGCCCGACTTTGGCGCCGAGCGGGAGTGGTCAACGTTCTTACACAGCCTCGGCCGTCACCAAACAGGCTGACCAGTGCAACTTGCAGGTCGTTGATGCAGCGCTGGTGGCAACGCTGGATTGCGTGCCTGGTGAGTTGCGGGGCGTTCATGACGCCGTCCTGACGGCCACGTGCTCGATAATCGCATCGAACTCGGTACGGAAGAACACTCGCATCAAGCACTCGAGGAACGCATGCTGCGGCAAGCCATAGAAGTCGGCGAGCGGGAACACGGCGTCAAGCGGCAGCGCGAACACGCCGCTTTCGAGCTGGGTCAATACGCCGGCGTTGACCGATGTGTGACGCACCGGCGTCTGACGTAGCGACACTAATGTGAAAGCTCGCGCTCCCGTATTTGCTGCACCGGTCTACGTGCGATCTGCGAACCACTCAGTTTTTTCGTTCTTTCCCGCAACTACGAGATGATTTCCCGACCAGAAAACTGTATTTTCCGAAACATGATGGACTTGGCGGCACACTGCGGGCTCGTCGTAGACCGAGCCGCGCGTACGCCGGGGCCTTACCTGTCTGTGACGTGTTTCGGCGTGGCCTGTCGAATCCCGAGGCTTGGGCGCTGTCCTTGACAATCTCGAAGGCCAGGCGTGTCGCATTCGCGCACATTTTGGTTGCTGGCTCGATAATATTCTGAAAGCAATGTTAAACTGACGCCCAATGTAACTTCACATGTCCGGCGACCAGTGCGGCGGCACGTCTGGCCCAGAGGCGCGACGCACTGTAGCGCGAGCCGTCCCGCCATCCATGCTGAGCGACGCGTCGGGCGACGGCCACTGACACAACCTGTATGACCAGTGCAATGAAATTCCCGTCCGACTTGTTCCAAGGGCGGCAGCACAACCGCATTTTGCGCTTGTCGTTTCCGCATGACGACGGACCGCCTGCCCAACTTCTCGTGAACGGGCTCGACGCCGTGGAGGGGCTGTCCCGCCATTTCGAGTTCACGGTCGAGCTGTTGTCGGACGACCCGAGCCTCGCCTTGAAGGAAATGCAGGGCAAGCTGCTGACGATCGAATTGGTACGCCAGGACGGCAGCCTGCGTTATTTCTCCGGCTTTGTCTTCAGCTTCCGCCGCAAGCACGCGGACGGCGGCATCACGCACTACGAGGCAAGGCTGGGCCCGTGGCTGCGGTTCCTGGAACTGCGCAAGGACAATTTTCTCTTTCACGACAAGAGCCTGCGCGACCAGACGCAAAGCATCTTCGACGATTATTCGTATTACGCGAAATGGGAATGGCGCGTCGTCGGGCCGGACTCGGCCATGACGGATGCATGCCAGTTCGACGAGACCGATTTCAATTACGTCAGCCGCCGGTGGGAAGCCGCCGGCCTGTGTTACTGGTTTGAGCACGCGGCCGATGGCCACACGCTGGTCGTTTCCGACGACACCACTCGCGTACCAGGAACCGATGTCGACGAGGAAGTGCGGTTCCATGCCGAGGGCGGCCATGCCGAGGAAGACGGCGTAGATCGCTGGGCGCCGGTTCGGCACGTCGCGCCG
Source organism: Massilia luteola (assembly GCF_034420155.1). Taxonomy (NCBI): domain Bacteria; kingdom Pseudomonadati; phylum Pseudomonadota; class Betaproteobacteria; order Burkholderiales; family Oxalobacteraceae; genus Massilia; species Massilia luteola. Next base: position 52,351 of record NZ_JAXOFN010000005.1, on the reverse strand, counting down.
TCCAGCGTCGGGCTGACGAGCTTCGATTTCAAGTCCCCTATGCCGGGCGAGCTGGGCATCCCGACGCTCAACCGGCAAGGTGCGGTGCCGCAGATCGAACACTACGAATACGTCGGTCATACGGTTTCAGGAACGCCGAAGAAGGCGACGCCCAGGCCCGGCTGCGAATGGAAGAAATCGAGGCCGCCAGCCGCTATTTCGAAGGCGAAGGGAATTGTCGGCATCTGCAGCCGGGGCGCTGGTTTCGCCTGACCGATCACTTCAATCACAATCCCTACGATTACACTGGCAAGGCGGGACGCGACGAATTCCTGGTGCTTGCCACCCATCACAGCGTAACCAGCAATTACCTGGCGCGCGACCCGTCGGACGTCGGTTATCGCAACCGCTTTTGTTGCATTCGCAAGCTCATACCCTGGCGGCCAGGACGTGGTTTCAACAGCACACAGACCAGGATACTCGCGCCGCAGACCGCGACCGTGGTCGGCCCCGATGGGCACGGCGGCGTCCATACCGATCGATACGGCCGTGTCCGTGTCCAGTTTCACTGGGACCGCGCCGGCACACGGGATGAGCGCAGTTCGGCCTGGCTGCGGGTGGCCGGCGCGTGGGCCGGCGCCGAGCTGGGCGCCGCCGCGATTCCACGCGTCGGATCGGAAGTGCTGGTTCAATGGCTGGACGGTAATCCTGACCGCCCGATCATTACCGGATCCGTCTACAACGAACGCAATATGCCGCCGTGGACGGTGCCGGCCCAGCACGCGCTGACCGGTTTTCGTAGTCGCGAGCTCGGCCAGGATCTTGGCAATGTGGCGGGCGGTCGAGGCAACCACCTACTGCTGGACGATACCAACGGCGGCATCCAGGCACAGATCAAAAGCGATCACGAATGCAGCCAGCTCTCGCTCGGCCATATCACGCGCATCGAAGACACGGCCGGGCGCAAGGACGCCCGCGGCGAAGGCTGGGAGCTCGCCACCAACGCATGGGGCGTCGCCAGGGCCGGTAAAGGCATGCTCATCACGACCGAGGCACGCCGGAACGCGGCCGCGCACATTAAGGACATGGGCGAGACAGTCCAGCGCCTGGCCGCCGCCCATGACCAGCATGAGGCGCAGGCCGCGATCGCCGAACAGGCCAGGGCGCAGGATCCCCAGCAACAGGCCGGTGTCGCGGCCACGATCAAGACACAAAACGAAGCGATCGGCGGCAAGGGCGCGACCGCCACGCGCGAAGGCTTCCCGGAACTGGCCGCGCCGCACCTCGTCATGTCGAGCCCGGCCGGAATTGCCGCGACGACGGCACGCTCGACCCATATCGCCAGTGGCGAGCACACCGCGCTCACCATGGGTGAGGACCTGGCGATCGCTGCCGGCGGCGGCTTCTTTGCCAGCATCCGGCAGACGTTGCGCCTGTTCGTGCAAAAAGCTGGCATGAAACTCGTCGCCGCCGCGGGTGATATCGACGTGCACGCGCTAACGGACAGTATCAATCTGCTGGGAAAGCTGAACATCACGCAGACAGCCAACCGAATCACGATCACGGCCAAGGAAGAAATCGTCATCAACGGCGGCGGCAGCTACGCCGTGTTCGGACCAAACGGGATCGAACACGGCACCGCCGGCCAGTTCGTCACGCGCGCGGCTGCGCATCGTATCGATGGCCCAGAGCGGCGTCCGCCCGTCATCCCGGACCTGCCCATCATCCAGGTAACGGCGGCGTACAGCCAGCAGCTGTGCGTCGGCAGGATGCTGCACACCGATCCGGAACTCGCCGGAGCGTCCTACGAAGTGTGGACGAAGGGTGACAACCCCGAACTCCTGGCGCAGGGCATGGTAGACGACATTGGGCGCTCCATCACGGTCTATACGAAAGAGCCGACCGATATCGAGGTCATCTTCGGGGAGAACGAGTGGTTCGATGCGGTCGATCTCGGTCCGGCCGCCACGCTGGACATCGAAGGACAAGCATGAACTGGCGCGATTTTTTCCAAAACCTGTTTTCCGGCCACCCTACGCATGAAGGCCACGCCGCCACGCCGCTCAAACCGGGCACCGTCATGATCTGCTTCGTGAATCGTTACCTGGAGGCGCTGGATGGCGTGAAGTACAAGATCTGGTACGACGGCCGGGAACTCGCCGGGGTCACGACCGCCATCCGCTATTGTTTCGAGATCCAGCCCGAATCGCTGCATCCCATCAAGGTCTCCGTCTGGTCGCGTAAATCGAAGGCGTTCAAGGCGCTCGACGATGTGATGCCGGTGCTTGGCCAGTGCAAGCTGGTACGCAAGGTCCTCGCGACGGCGAAGGTGACAGGACGGACCGAAAGACATCCGGACAAGAAGCCGGAGGGCGCGCCGACGCCGACTTTGCCGCCGCCGCCGCCGCCCGGCCCCTCCCCCGTCGATGGCCAGGGCGTCGCTCCGCGATCCGCGCACAACGAAAACGCCGAGCCGCAGACCCAGGCGTCGCGGCCGGTGCCGGGAACGATCACGCTGACGCAGTTGCGTAAGATATTTACGGACTCGAAGCGTGCCCCGGACGCGTACCTGCAAGGCGTGGCGGACGAGTTAAATGCCAAGCTGGAGATTTTTAAACTCGATACGCCCTTGCGCCGGGCGCACTTCTTCGCGCAAGTCAAAGGCGAGACCGGTAACGCCATGCACCCGAGACGGGAAAGCTGGGAATACTCGCCCGCGACACTGTTGAGTTTCAGTAATTACTACAAGGCGCATCCGAAAGAGGCCGAACAGGATGGCTACCTGAAAGACGAGCACGGCAAAATCATCCGGCACGCCGACCAGGAGGCGATCGGGAGAAAACATTATTTGTACCTGAACGGAAATCGGCTCGACCACCCCGAGGACGGTTCGAATTTCCGCGGCCGGGGCCTGCTGCAGATCACCGGCTACGAAAAGTATTCGAAATTCATGGAAGAGTATCCGCTTTACTGGCCCGGCACCGTACCCAACGCCGTGGTCAATCCCGATATCATCATCGAGTTCCCCTATTCAGTGCGTTCGGCGGCATGGTTCTGGCTGAAATACAAGGTGTACGAAGTGGCCGACCTCGGTGCGACACCGACCCACGTCGAGAAAGTCACTATCCGCGTCAACGGCGGCTTGAAGGGCATCATCGAGCGCAAGAAGGCGTTCGAAGTCGCCTATCCCGCTTTTAAATGAAAGAAAGATGAACACGACTACAAGGTTGATTGCAGCACTCGCCCTCGCCGGGGCCGCCCTCGCCATCCCGTCCGCCTTTGCGGCCACGCCCCCGACGAAAGCGCAAAGTGTCACGCTGACGCCGATCGCCAAGAGCGCGACACGATACGAAGGCACGCTGTCGAACAAGCACATCCTGATGGTGCTGTCACAGGAGGGAGCGAATTTCGGGGGCGCCTATGCGTACGTGAAGCAGGGTTCGCAGGAACGGCCGCGCTGGATCGACCTGCTCGGAAGCGCCAAGAAAGACGGCGTCGTGTCGCTGGTCGAAAAAGTCAACGGCAAGGTGACCGGCTCATTCAGCGGCAAGATCGCTGGCAGTGGCTTCTCCGGCACGTGGCAATCGTCCGCCGGCCGGCGCCTCGACTTCTCCGTGTCTGCCGTCCCGGCGACGGGCGATCTGGCCATCGTCGCCCATATCGAGACAAGCGGACCCGACGCGAAGCTGAAACGGATCGATATCTACAGGGACAAGAAACCGGCGCAATCGTTTCCGTCCGACGCCGATATCTTCACCTCGCTTGAGGGCCTTCACTACGATGACCGCGACGTGAATTTCGACGGTTATCCCGACCTGGCCGTCCCGGTCGAGAATGGCGAGCAACTTCACTGGCTGTTCGACCCGGCGCAAAACCGCTATGTGACGGCGCCAGCGTCATTGCAAGGGATTAACGTGACGAGTACGCAGTACAGCACTGACGAGGTGTACGAGGAGTGGAGCTCGGGCATGAACATCTACAAATATGTGGGCGGAAAATATTGTCTGACGCAGGAGAATGTCGTGTCGGGCGAGGCCGGGGACGACAAGGTCAGCGAGAAGACCTACCCGGTGTCCCAGTGCAAAGGCAAGAGATAGTGATGGCGCGCCGGGACACCGTGCGGGGCCGCTCGGTCGGCTTGAAGTGTTTTTGGTCCGTACGTTCGAATCGTTGCGGACACGGTCGTCCGGCGCAGGCGGGAACGGACTGCGGCGATCGTGTAGGCGCTACCCCGCGTGCGCCTGCGGGGCGGGCGCACGATGCCTGGCCGGTCGCCGTCGCGCGACGGCGCTGCCGCCGTCCGCCGTGTCATCGGCGCCATACTCACCGGTGCGACGATGGCGCGTCGCCTGACGTACGCATTGCGCGCGGTCGGGATTGAGGTTCCGACACCCACCGGGCGCCCATGAAGATCCTCGGCTTCATACGCGTCGGCGATAAGACGGAGTGCGGCGGCACCGTGGTCGAAGGCGACGAGACGGCCGTCAGCCACGGGCGCGCCTACACGTTCCAGGGTGCCCGCGTCCACTGTCGCAAACATTGCGTGATCGCCGACGGTGTCGCACGCGCGGTCCTCACAGGTGGGCGGCCACGCGTCGTGCACGGCATGAAGACGAGTGGCGGATGCGTCTGCGAGTCCACCTTGAACGATGTCGACGGCGTCGGGAGCGACGTCGTCTAATACGGCCGCGTGTGCGGCCCGGCTGCCGCGCAAGTCGCGCGTCGGTACTTCTCGCGCGTGGTCCTGGTGTGTCGCTGCCGGGTGCGTGCCTCGGCGAACCCGAGCCGGCGCAGCGCCGGCGACGGGCTGGCAGCCGTGCGTCCCCGGGCGACGGCCTGGCTGGAGGGATAGCCTCGGCCGCACGGCGTCGCTGCAGGACGTGCGGCGCCGGCCTGGCGCTGCGCGACATGCACGGCCACGGCGCGCGCACTCTCTTCTTCTTGGATGAATGGCGTTGCGTGCCACGCGTGTTGAGTAGGCCTTGCCGTCGACAGTTTTCGTCGATTGCAAGCGATGCTCGACGGTGGAGCGTCGAATTCGCATTGCAGATTGCTTTGCCATTGTCTTTTCTGAAGTTTGCGATCGTCTTGAAGTCGGGGGCCAGGCGTCCTGTCAGCCACATCAGTTCGACGTTGCGCTGGGATTCCCGCTGAAGTCGCCGGCTCGGCTGAATACGGTTCAGGTAGCCGTAGATGTAGAGTTTGAGGAGCACTGCCGGATGATAGGCCGGTCGGCCCGTTTTCGCTGGATGGACGCGCTCGAATCCGATGCCTGCAAGATCAAGCTCCCCAACAAATACATCGATCACACGAGCCCGGTTATCTTCGGCCACGTAGTCGTCCAGATGCTCCGGGAGTAACGTCCCTTGGCCGCGGTCTTCACCTTCGATAAAGCGCTTCATTTGGCACCCCAGTGATGAGATACTTCCTCAACGTTTACCGAACCGGTTTCGTTTACATCGCCCATGTTTTTACACAGCTTGGGTCAGAAGCAGCCGTTCATGCAGGGAGCTAAAATGCTTACAGTTCAAGATTGCCGCCATCTTGCAGAATTCCATTTAGCTCAGTTGGCACAACAATGTGGTGATGGCCTGGCGCTGCTGCCTTTATGACGACATTCGAAAATCGCCCAAACACCGCCCTGATCGTCGTCGACGTGCAGCGGGAAGTGGTCGCCCAGGCGCACGCCCGCGATGCGGTCGTCGCGAACATCAACCTGCTCGTCGCCAAGGCGCGCGCCGCGGGCGTTCCGGTGATCTGGGTCCAACATGCGGACGAGGGCCTGGTGCGCGGCACGGATGGCTGGGAGCTGGTGCCGGAGCTTCATCCCGCGCCGAACGATGTGCGGATCGACAAGGCTTACGGCGACGCCTTCGAAGATACCGTGCTGGCCGAGCGCCTGGCGGCGCTGCGGGTGGGCCGACTGTTCGTGGCGGGTGCCGAGACCGATGCGTGCATCCGCTCGACGATCCACGGCGCCTTTACGCGCGGGTACGATGTCATCCTCGTCAGCGATGCCCACACGACCGGCGACAAGACCGAATGGGGCGCACCGGAACCCGCCAAGGTGATCGCCCACACGAACCTGTACTGGACCCACCACACTGGCCCCGGCCGCAGCGCGGGAATCGCGAAGACGGCCGACGTGGACTTCCAGGTGCCCAGCGCCCTGCACGCACCGACATCACAAGGAATTTTGGAATGAATGACCGCATGACCCCAGACCCGGCCCAGGCCCTGCCGGCCCCCTTGCTGGCCGACCTGCAAACCCGCTTCGGCCCCCGTTTCTCGACCGCCGCCGCGGTGCGCGAACAGCACGGGCGCGACGAATCGTCGTTCGTGGACGTGAATCCGCCGGACGCGGTGGTGTTCGCGGAGGACGTCGGGGATGTCCAGGCGCTGCTCGAACTGGCCGGCCGATACGCGGTGCCCGTGATCCCGTTCGGCGCCGGGTCGTCGCTGGAAGGGCATCTGCTGGCCGTGCGGGGCGGCGTCAGCCTGGACGTGAGCCGCATGAACCGCGTGCTTGCCATCGATACCGCGGACATGACGGCGACGGTGCAGCCGGGTGTGACGCGCATGCAGCTGAACCAGGCGCTGAAGGGCACGGGGCTGTTCTTCCCCGTGGATCCGGGCGCGGATGCGTCGATCGGCGGCATGTGCGCCACGCGCGCGAGCGGCACCAATGCCGTACGCTATGGCACGATGCGCGAGAATGTGCTCGCGCTGCAGGTCGTCACGGCCGCCGGCGCGATCGTGCATACCGGGACGCGTGCGCGCAAGAGCAGCGCGGGCTACGACCTCACCCGCCTGATGGTGGGCAGCGAAGGCACGCTCGGCGTGTTCACCGAGATCGTGGTGCGCCTGTATCCGCTGCCGGAAGCGCAGTCGGCGGCCGTGTGCTCGTTTCCGGGCATCGTCGATGCCGTCGGCGCCGCGATCGACATCGTCCAATCCGGCATTCCGATCGCGCGCATGGAGCTGCTCGACGTCAATGCCGTGCGAATGGTGAACCGGTACAGCAAGCTGGATCTGCGCGAAGAACCGATGCTGCTGATGGAATTCCACGGCACGCCGGCCGGCGTGCGCGAGCAGGCGGAATCGGTCGAGGCCCTGACCGCGGAACGCGGCGGCGCAGCCTTCGCCTGGGCGACCGATACCGAAGCGCGCACGCGGCTCTGGACGGCGCGCCATCATGCCTATTTCGCGGCCGTCGCCTCGATGCCCGGCTGCCGCGCGATCAGCACCGACACCTGCGTGCCGATCAGCCGCCTGGCGGAATGCCTGCTCGAGTCGGTGCGCGAAGCGGACGAGATGGGCGTGCCGTATTTCCTGGTCGGGCATGTCGGCGACGGCAACTTCCATTTCGGCTACCTGATCGATCCGCACGAGCCGGCGCAGCGTGAACGGGCGGAGCTGCTCAATGCCCGGCTGGTGGCACGCGCGATCCGCCTCGACGGCACGTGCTCGGGCGAGCACGGCATCGGCATGCACAAGATGGATTTCCTGATGCAGGAAGCCGGACTGCCCGCGGTCGAACTGATGCGCGCCATCAAGCGCGTATTCGACCCGCAGAACATCCTCAATCCCGGCAAGGTGTTGTGGGGCGCGGACGAACAGGACACGCCGCGGCGCAGCTGGGCCCCGGACGCGACAGTTGATAACGGCCGTAACGGATATTCGTAATCACTGCGGCGATCGGCGAGCAGTTCATGCCGCCCGTGGCAGCGCCACCTTGAACACGGTCCCACTGCCCACGTCGCTCCTCACCTCGATCGTGCCGTGATGCCCCTGCACGATCCCGTACACGATCGACAGTCCGAGCCCGGTGCCCTTGCCGACCGGTTTGGTGGTAAAGAACGGCTCGAAAATGTGATCGAGATGATCGGGCGCGATGCCGCAGCCGTTGTCTTCGATCTCGACCCAGACGACCTTGTCGTCGTAGCCGGTGCGCACGACGATCGTGCCCTTGTCCTCGATCGCGTGGGCGGCGTTGATGAGCAGGTTCAGGAAGACCTGGTTGATCTGCGAGGGCAGGCAATACAGCGGCGGGACGCCGGCGTATTCCTTGACGACGTCCGCCTTGTACTTGATTTCGTTCCAGGCGACGTTCAGGGTGCTGTTCAAGCCCTGTTCGAGATCGGCCATTTCTTTTTGCGTGCCGCCGGGCCGGGAAAAATCCTTCAGGTTCTGCACGATGTGCTTGACGCGTTGCAGGCCTTCCCTCGATTCGACGAACAGGGCGTCGAGGTCCTGGCGGATATCGTCCAGCCCGATGTCCTGCTTCATGAATGCGACCGGTGCGCGCGCCTCGCCGGGCAACAGACCTTCGACGCCTTCGAACGCGCTGATGAGCTTCAGGATGTCCCTGGCGTCGCGTTCGAGCGCGCCGAAGTTCGAACTGATGAACGCCAGCGGATTATTGATCTCGTGGGCGACGCCGGCGGCCAGCAGGCCGATCGACGCCATCTTTTCGGATTGCAGCAACTGGCCCTGCATGTCGCTCAGCTTGCGGATCAGGATCTGCTGATGTTGTTTCTCGGCCTCCAGCCTGGCATTGGCCACTTCCAGGGCCTGCGTGCGTTCGCGCAGGCGTTCTTCCATGAGCTTGCGCTGGGTGACGTCGTAACCGATGCCGACGATGCCGTTCACCGCGCCGTCGCCGGCGCGCAGCAGCACCTTGGTCGTCACGGTCCAGCCCAATTCTCCCGTGTCCTGGTCCTCGACCAGTTCCTCGTAATCGAACAGCGACTGGCCCGAATCCATGACTTGCTTTTCGTCGGCAAAATATTTGGCCGCCAGTTCGGCCGGGAAGAAATCGTAGTCGGTCTTGCCGATCAACTGCGGCGGCGTCTCGACGCCGGCCAGGCGGGCCATCCGGTTATTCCCGAACAGGAAGCGGCTTTCGCGGTCCTTGGCGTAGATACGGAATGGAATGTAGTCCACCAGGGTCCGCAGCAGCGTTTGATCGAACGCGAGCGCCGCGATCGTCAACGCGGCCGCTGCCGCCGTGGCGAGGATGTCGATCAGTGCGGGATCGGCCGCCTGCACGCACTCCAGAACCACCACGCCGGACACGCCGCCCTGGTCGCCGGCAGCGAAACACGCCATGCCATCGGCGCAGACGGCCTCGCGCGTGCGCCGGACGTGCTCGACGATGTCGGCAATGGACGCGTCCGCGACGTCAGCATCCGCGAGCCAGTAACCCCGCTCGGCGCCGCACAGCGTCACGGCAACCGCCACGGTCTCCTGCTGCGTTGTCTCCACGCCGCCGGCTGCGGCGATGCGACGCAATCCGTGCGCGAGCGCGTCGAACGCGGGCGCTGCTGGATTTCCCTGTGTGAATTTTAGTTTCGGCATGGTAATTAATTCTTACAGTTTCTGCCCATGCGAACAACAGAATTCGAAGCCATGCGCCAAATAGCCACACATTGCCGGATGATCAGACCCACGCGGCCGCTCAAGTGCGCGGCAACTCCCGGATTTCGACCGTTCCGCCCGCTTCGTAGACCGGATTCCCGACCAGGAATTGCCGCGCCGCGTCCGCGTTCTCGGCACGAATGCGGATAAAGCCGGACACCGGTGTCGTCGCGGCCCTGGCGGCGTAGTCCTTTTGGAAAGCCATGCCGGTGCCGATCGCACTGCCGCCGTCGAATCGACCGGACGCGCGCAGCGTCGACATGTACTGCGTCCACAGATTGCCGTCGTTGGCGATGGCGGCGTCGCGCGCATCGTCGTGCATGAAAAAGATGTAATCGTTCATTGGCTTCCCGTTGTCGGAATCGGATCGCCTGTCAGGGCGTCGCCGTCGAGTGTACCGCAGCACAGGTTGCGGCAACGGCCGGTATCCGGCAACGGGCGTGGCAACTTGTAAATATTGCCCCGGGACCGCGACAACGATAACATCCGTGCAATAACACCGGTAGCGCTAACTGCACCAATCCTCTGGAGACGCCATGACACACCCGTTTGCCCGGCTGACGGCCGTGCTGCATTTTTCCGCATTGACCTTGCTGGCCTGTGTCGCCCATGCGGCCGATCCGGTCGACGTCCAGCTGGCCGGCCAGCCATCGAAAGCCGCGCACGCCGACAGCCGGATGGCGCCGGTGCAGAACATCTATGGCCGCAGCCACGTCAGCCTGGACGGGCGCTGGAGCTACATCATCGACCCGTACGAGAACGGCTACTACGACTACCGCCACATGCCGTTCGACCAGTCGGAAAGCGGCAAGGGCGGCTTTTATGACGACCGCAAACCCAGGGACAAGACCGACTGGGTCGAATACGACTTCGACCGCGCGCCGACGATGGCGGTGCCGGGCGACTGGAACTCGCAGGCGGAGAAGCTGCAGCTGTACGAAGGCACGGTGTGGCTGCGCCAGGTGTTCCAGGCCGATCCCAAGCCGGGCAAGCATTACGCGCTGTACTTTGGCGCCGTCAATTACGAAGCGCACGTCTACCTGAACGGTAAAAAACTCGGCATGCACAAGGGCGGTTTCACGCCGTTCCAGTTCGACGTCACGGACAAACTGGCGAAGGGCCGCAACGTCGTCGTCGTCAAGGCGGACAACACGCGGCACCAGGACGATATCCCGACCGTGAACACGGACTGGTGGAACTACGGCGGCATCACGCGCGACGTCATGCTGGCCGAGCTGCCCGCCACCTACATCGCCGACTACAAGGTGCAGCTGGCGAAAGGGGACGCCCACCGCATCGCAGGTTTTGTCCAGATGGCGGGAGAGGCCAAGTCGCAGCAGGTGACGGTGACGATTCCCGAAGCGGGCATCAAGGCCACCGTGCGCACGGACGCGAACGGCCGCGCCGCGTTGAATATCCCGGTGAACAAACTGACGTACTGGTCGCCGGAACAACCGAAACTGTACACGGTGGAGCTGGCCGGCGGCGGCGACGACGTGGTCGACCACATCGGCTTTCGCACCATCGAAACGCGCGGCCGGGACATCCTCCTGAACGGCAAGTCCGTGTTCCTGCGCGGGATCTCGCTGCACGACGAGAACCCCTTGATTCCGGGCCGCCTGCGCGGACGGGGCGACATGCGGATGCTGCTGCAATGGGCCAAGGAGATGAATTGCAATTACGTGCGGCTCGCGCACTATCCGCACAGCGAAGAGATGATCCGCCTGGCCGACGAGATGGGCCTGATGGTGTGGGCGGAAGTGCCGGTGTACTGGACGATCTCGTGGACGAACCCGGACACGTACGCCAACGCGAACGCCCAGCTGACGGACCTCGTCACGCGCGACAAGAACCGCGCGAGCGTGATCGTCTGGTCGGTGGGGAACGAGACGCCGGTCAGCGGCGCGCGCAATACGTTCATGGGCAGCCTGGCGAAGACGGCGCGTTCGCTCGACGACACGCGCCTCGTGGCGGCCGCGCTGGAGATCCAGCGCAAGGGCAGCGACATCACGGTCGAGGACCCGCTCGCGGATTCGCTCGATCTCGCCAGCTTCAACGAGTACGCGGGCTGGTACTGGGCCAGCAACGCCGAGATGCTGCATTACCGCTTCGACGTCCGCTACAACAAGCCGGTCGTGATCACGGAGTTCGGCGCGTCCGCGCTGGGCGGTTATCACGCCGACGCCGACACGCGCTGGAGCGAGGAATACCAGGACGCGTTGTACCGCAATCAATTCAAGATGCTGTCCGCGATCCCGGGCCTGCGCGGGATGACGCCGTGGGTGCTCGTCGACTTCCGCTCGCCGCGGCGCCAGCATCCGTATTTCCAGGACTTCTGGAACCGCAAGGGCCTGATCTCGGACGACGGCAAGAAGAAGCTCGCGTTCTGGACCCTGAAACGCTATTACGACGACGTGCAGCGCCGCTACGAAACGCCGGCCGCGCACTGACGGCATGCGTCGGTCGCGGTCAATCGCGGTCGGGCGCGCCCAGCGGGAACAGGGGCCGGTACGGCCGCGCCTCGTCCACCGCGCGCGCGAACGACGGCCGCGCCAGCAGGCGCGCGCGGTAGGCGCGCAGCACGGGGTAGCGTGCCGCGATCGGATGCGTCCAGTCGGCGTAGAACAGCGCGGGCGCGGCGGCGCAGTCGGCCAGCGAGAAGTGCTCGCCCGTGGCCCAGACTCGGCCGGCCAGATGCTCCTCCAGCCACGCGTAGGCGAGCTCCAGTTTTTCCGTCGCCGTCGCGAGGGCGTCGGCGCGCTTGGCGGCAATGCCCGTCAGCGCGCCGTTCACCGCGTGCTGCACCATGTTCATCACGTGCAGGTCGAAGAAGCGGTCCATGAACCGCACGTCCAGCGCATCGAGCGGGTCGTCCGGCAGCAGGCGCACGGGGCCGGGATGCGTCAGGTGCAGGTATTCGATGACGATGCTGGTCTCGACCACGTTGCGCGCGCCGTCGACGAGCAGCGGGAATTTGCGCAGCGGCCAGCGCCGCAGCCATTCCTGCGCGTGCTGCGGCGTGTCCGGTCCGAGGCAGCGGAACTCGAAAGGCGTGTCGTTCTCGTACAGCGCGACGAGCACTTTCTGCGTGTACGACGAAAAGGGATGACCGTAGAGCGCGAGGGACATGGCGGGATCGCTTTCGGATGGCGGTTGAAATAAACCACTTGCAAAATGCAAGTGGTTTAAGGATATCGCTATACTAAGCGAAATGCGAGCACAACGACCAAGGATTACGTGATGTCACAGGCCGGACGCTCGGGCTGCCCGATCAACCTGACCCTCGAACAGCTCGGCGACCGCTGGAGCCTGATCGTCATCCGTGACATCATGTTCGGCAACCGCCGCAGTTATGGCGACCTGCTGGCGCAGAGCGAGGAGGGCATCGCGTCGAACATCCTGGCGGGCCGGCTGAAGCGCCTCACGGCGGCCGGCCTGCTGACGCGGCGCCCCGACCCGGCGCACCGGCAAAAATGGATCTACAGCCTGACGGAACCGTCCATCCAGCTCGTGCCCCTGCTCGCGCACATGGGGGCGTGGGGGCGCAGGCATACGTCGCCGAGCCGGGAATTGTCGGTGCGGGCGGAATTGCTGGAGCGGGGCGGCCCGCCGCTGTGGGAGGCGTTCATGGACGAGTTGCGGCACCTGCACCTGGGCGCACCGGCGCCCGCGCGGTCGGTGTTCGGCGAGTTGCGGGCGGCGTACGAGAAGGCGATGCTGGCGGCGGGGGAGAGTCATGGATAAATCGAAACGCGGGCAGGGGGCGATCGTCTTGCCGATGTTGCTGGCGGCTCTGCTGCACGACGCTGGGGCGCAGGCGCCTGCCACGGTGGTGATTACCGCACCGCGTCCCGTCAATGTGGACGGCTATCGGGCGACCGAGGCGAGGATCAACAACATCTTGTCGCACCGGTCCGCGCCATCCAGTCCATTCCTGAGCTGGTGCATGGAACATCGATTCGCCCGGGAGAATGCCGCTTTTTCCGAGGGCTCCCTGCCGTTGCAGAACAATCGTTCGTTGGAGAGCCAGATCAAGTGCGGCAGAGCCCATATCGAAGCAAAAGACACGGACTTGAAACAAGCGCTCGACGCTTTCGACAACCGCGACTATGCGGCGGCACTCGAGTTTTTCCGGAAGGCCTACGCCAAGTTGGGTACGCTGGACGCGGCCTTGATGCTCGCAAAAATGCACTTGGACGGGCTCGGAACGCCAAGAGACACGGCCCAGGGGATCGCCTGGCTCCGCGAAACGGCCGCGGCCAGGTTCGACCCGAAGGATCCGCAAGCGGTGAATGCGCGTATCGAGGCGACCACGATGCTGGCCCGGATCGACACGCCTGGCGACGGCATAGCGCCCGAGAGGCCTGGGCCAGCCCAACCGTCGGACACGGCGGGCCAGGCTGACGCGGAACCCGCCCCGGGAAAGGACGTCCCGGAAGCGTCTGCCACGACCAGGGCGGACTTCGCCCATGCGACGGCGGACGCGGACCGCGCCGGACCGCGCGATCAGGCCGTCACCGCCGGCGTCCAGGTCGTGCGCGTGACCGGATTACGTGCGATACCCTGGAAGAGCTATCGCGCGATGCGGGCCGCGGTTGCCGCGTTCGACAAGTATAAATTTCTCGCGCCGGATGCGGTGTTCCGCTTCGCGGTGCTGCCGCCGGCGGGGAAGACGCTGCCGCCGCATTTCGCATTGCGCGTGCGCACCAGGGATGGCGCCGAGTTCGCCGTTCCCCTGGAGAACAACGAGCTGTTCCAGCTGCCGGCCTTGCCCGATCCAGACGCGCAGGCGGATCTGGTAAGCAACCTGAAAGACGGGCAACTGCGGATCGGACTGCTCGTGCATACGCCCAGCGTGCCGTCCGACAAGGAGCGCCTGGGCGACGTCCGCCTGAGGGCCGAGATCAGCCAGGCAATTGCCGATGTCGACCATCCCAGCGACGATCCCAGGTGTATGCGCAAGACACTGTTACTCCCCCGGCACTGCAGGCCGACGCATGTCGCTGTGTGGTACAAGCCGCGGACGCCCGCCAGCGGCGCCTGGCTCGTCGACGGGAATCGACGGGAAGCGCTGGCAAGCAATGGCGAGCCGGACGATCCCGCATACAAGATGCCGGTCAACGCCGGACACCTCGGTAACGATCTGATCATTGAATTCGACTACAAGAACCCGCTCGGGCCCACGAAGCATGCCGCGGTGGCGATCTACGACGCCAACGAGTGAAGCCTGTGCCCGGCCGTCACCAGCGGACGGTCCGGCCGCGGTAGTCGAGGTATTCCAGGCCCGGGCGCGCCTGCTTGGCCAGCGTCACGTCCACGATCCCGGGTACGCTTTCCTCGATCGACAGTCGGGCGTCGGGCCCGCCCAGATCGGTGCGCACCCAGCCTGGCGCCATCAGCAGCATGGCGCGTGGCGCCGGGCCCTGGCGCGCCGCGAAGCTGCGCATGAACTGGTTCAGTGCAGCCTTGCTGCCACGATAGACCTCGCGTTGCCCGGACTCGTTGTCGGCGATGCTGCCTTGTCCAGATGACATGACGCCAATCAGGCCGGTCCCAGGCACCAGATCGCACAGGCGTTCGACGACGCGCATCGGACTGAGCGCATTGGTGACCATGAGGTTGACGAAATCCTCGGTCGATACTTCCCCGATGTGCTGCGTCGGGTCGGGATTCGCCGTGCCGGCGTTGACGAACAGGATGTCGAACGTCCGGTCCGCAAGGCGCGCCCGCAGCGCGTCGATTTCATCTGGCCGGGTGATGTCCAGTGTTTCGATCTCGACGCTGCCGGGCGCCGCGTCGGCCAGGGCGTGCAGGCGGGTAAGGCCACTGCCGGCACGCACGGTTCCGGTAACGTTCCAGCCTCTTGCCAGGAACTCGGCGGCCATCGCGTACCCGAGACCACGCGAGGCGCCGATGATCAGGATCGTCGGCGCGTGAAGGGGGCTTGTTGAGTGGGGCATGAGATTCCTCTTTCTGCGGGGATGGGATGTCGACATTCTGGACAACGCCGCCGGTTTGCACCAGACGCCGCAGCTGCAAACCATGTTTGCAGCCAACGCCATGCCTGTCCGGCTTTCCGCTATATTGGCAGCATGTCACGTGTCGACCTCAACCTTCTCACCGCCCTTGACGCGCTGTTGACCGAGCGCAGCGTCACGGGCGCGGCGCGCCGTCTGAATCTCAGCGTGTCCGCCATGAGCCGTACGCTCGCGCGCCTGCGCACCGTCACCGGCGACCAGTTGCTCCTGCAAGCGGGCCGCGCGCTCGTCCCGACCCCCTATGCGGAGCAATTGAGCCTGCGCCTGCCCCGCGTGGCCAGGGAAGCGGAGGCGATGCTCAGGCCTCCGGAGCATCGGTTCGATGCCGCCACGCTGGAACACAGCTTCGCGGTGCGGGCGGGTGAAGGTTTTATCGACCTGCTCGGTGCGGCGCTGATGGACCGGATCGGGCGTGCGGCGCCGGGCGTGCAGATCCGCTTCCTGCCCAAGCCCGATTGGGATGCGCAACCGCTGCGTGACGGAACGATCGACCTTGAAATCGGCACGGTGAGGACGTCCGCGCCCGAGATGGTGACGCGTCTGCTGGTGCGCGATCGGTACGTCGGCGTGTGCCGTCCGCATCATCCCGCGGTGGGCGCGCGCGGCGTGCCTCTCGAGCGGTGGATCGAATGCGATCACATCATGACCGCGCAACCCGGAGAAGCGGAGAATCCCGTCGATGCGGCGCTGGCGGCGCGCGGCCTGCAGCGACGGGTGGCGACCGTCGTGCCGTCATTCACGAGCGCCATGCAGGTGGCGCGCCGCTCCGACATGGTCGCCGTTGTCCCGCACTCCTGCCTGGGCAACGTGTTCGCGCCCGATCATGCCGGCGCAAACGGGTTGCAATGGTTCGAACTGCCGGTGTCGACACCCGCCTTCAACGTCTCGGCGATATGGCATCCGCGCCTCGATCATGATCCGGGCCATCGTTGGCTGCGCGCCGAGGTGCTGGCGCTATGCCTGGCGGCGTATCCGCGCGATCCGATCGCGGGCTCGGCTTCGCTGACGTCGTAGGCACGGCCGGCGCGCGCGACGCGCCGTGGCCGCAGACAGCCTTACTTCCGCGCCCGTTTCTTGGCGCGCCGTGCGGCCAGCAGCGCGACGACGCCGGCGCCGCCCAGCCACAGCGTGCCCGGTTCCGGCACGTCGGTGGGCTTGACCGGGGTCTTGCCCGGATCGTTCGTCTGGCCGGGCAGGTCCGTCGTCGGCGGCAGCGTGCCGGGAGGCGACGACGGGGGCGTGCCGGTGTCGGTGGGCGTTTGCGTACCGCCCGGCGTCGTGCCGCCCGGCGTCGTGCCGGATGTGCCGCCGGTCGATGTGCCGCCCGTGCCACCCGTGCCCGGATCGCCGGTGCCGCTACCCGAACCGCCGGTGCCGGTGCCGCCGGTGCCCGGCGTGCCGGTTTCGGAGCCGCCGCTGTCCGTGCCGGTCCCGGCCGTGTCGCTCGACGACTTGCTGTCCTTGGCCACCGGCAAGGTGCCGCCGTCCAGGATGCTGTCGCGGTTGATGCTGAAGCCCGGGACGGCGGTATCGCTGCTCGTCCCGGACGTGCCGCCGGTCGATGCGGTGTCTCCCGTCGCAAACGTCCTGAGCTGGTACCTGCCGCCCGCGGGATTGCCGTCGAGCGCGAATCCCACCTGTTCCACGTTGCCGTCGCCTTCCTGGGCCTGATCGACGGACGAGTCGAGTTCTTCCTCGCTCGGGCCCTTCGCTTCGACGGGCAATTGCGGTACGTCGGAAATGCGGTTGCCGCAGCGCGTGCGGATCTCGTTCTGGCCGTCGGTCAGCAGGGTCTCGCCTGCGGCCAGTTGCAGCTTCTTCGAAGTCCAGAACACCTTGTCGCCCTTGCGGTACGACACGTACACGGCGCGTGGCTTGCTGACGGTCTCGACGGTGGCTTTGGAGGTCTCGAACGCCGCGTAGTGCGCCGCCACGACCTTGTCCGCGATGACGGCGCGCGCGAGCTCGCTGCGGTCGATCACGCCGCCGGGCACGATGGAATAGGGATAGACGCGGCGCGTCCTTTTCGTCTCTACCTGTGCGGCGGTGCGCAGCACGACCGGCGCCGGCGTCGCGGCATCGGCCGGCGCCTGCGCCTGCACGGCCGGCGGTGCGCCGGTGGCCCGCATCTCCAGCGCGAACAGGACGGCACACACCGCCACGCCGAGCAGGCCGATGGCCGCCACGCGCTTTTTCAGGCGTGAACCTTTTCTGCTCCGGCGGATGTAGGCGGTGCGGTAGTCCATGAGAGACTAAAAGAGGAAGTAGGAGATCTCCTACAGAGTATCACCTTTCCCAATGCCAAATCTACATTTTTTCAGGAGAAATTCTATTTGTATTGTGGAAATAGTGACACAGTGCCCGCGCTGCGGCGGCACAATCTGTTTCCCTGCATACCGGCCATGCGTGGCGACGCGGCACAGTCATCGCTGTGTTGTACGATCGACACAGAAAGCGGCCAGGGCGAGGTCAGCGCTCGACGAGCGCCAGCACCGCCGTGATGTTGTCGCGGCTGCCGTGCGTCTTGGCGAGGGCGATCAGATCGGCGCAGCAGTGCTCCAGCGACTGCGCATGCGCGCCGGCCAGCACCTGTTCGATGGCGGCGTGGGGCGTGTTGCCGTACAAGCCGTCGCTGCACAGCAGATACAGGTCGCCGGGATGCGGCGCGCAGGCCTTGACGTCGGGCGTGATCGTGGCCGTCGGGCCGATCGCCTGCAGCAGCAGGTTGCGCGGCGGGAAGTCGCCGGAGACGCCCGCTTCCAGCGCCTGCTGGTACATGGTCTGGTCGCGCGTGAGTACGGCGAGTTCGCCGTCGCGGTAGCGGTACAGCCGGCTGTCGCCGACGTGGAAGATGACCAGCGGGCCGTCCGGCAGGCTTTGCCAGAAGCCCGTCAGCGTCGTGCCCATGCCGCCGCCTTCGCCGAGGCCGTCCTGCACGTTGGCGCCGTACACGCGCGCGTTGGCGGCGTCGACGGCTTCATGCACGGCCACGATGGCGGGCATGTGCTCGTCCTGCCAGGTCGCGTCCGGGTCGGCGGCGTCGCCGGGGCTGGATTTTTTCGGGTCGACGGCCGTCAGCGCGTCGCGCAGGGTTTCGAGGGCCATGCACGCCGCGATCTCGCCGCCGTCATGGCCGCCCATGCCGTCGGCCACGGCCACCAGGCGGAGCACGGGATCGATGAGGAAGTTGTCTTCGTTCGACTGGCGCACGAGGCCGACGTCGGTCAGGCCGTATGCGCTGCCGAACGCGAGACGGTGATAGATGCTCGGGGTTAGCTGCTTCCAGGGGCTCATCGGCGGCGCGTACGGTTGTGAAATAAATACGAGGGCTGCATGCTAGCACGTGGGCAGGCGGCGTTGGCGATTTTCAGGGCAGCCGCAGGATGCCGCTGACCGTGAAGCGGATCTCGCCCGGCCGGTCGCCCGGCGCCGTCTCGATGCGCAGGTCCGACAAGCCCTCGCGGTGGCTCCCCGCCACCAGTGCCGCCACGGTGTCGGCCAGCTTCTCCGCGCGCGCGGGTGCGAGCGTGGCGGGCGTCGCGGCCGCGCCGAAGTACTGGTCGAGCATGGCCGCGAAATCGCGCCGCGTCGTCACGCAGAACACGGGGCGCGATTGCGGAAACAAGGTCGTGACGGCGTTGTCCGCCTTGACCTTTTCGGGGTCGATGCAGACGACGTACAGCGCGTGCTCGTTGCGTTCCACCGGCAGCCACTGGCGCACTTCGGCGGCCGCGCGGTCCATGCCGTTCAGGAGTTCCGCCGGCACGCGCCGTCCCGGATGGAAGGCGAGGTAGGGCACGGCGAAATGGTCCGCCAGCGCGCGCCCGACGACGGGTAGTTTCAGCTTGAAGTCGTCGAGCAGCACGTCCTCGACGTCGCGGCCCTGCGCGCGCGCCTGTTCCACCGCCTGCTCGACCTGCTCGCGGCCGAGGGCTTTCGCGCCCAGCGCGCCGACGAAGCCGGTGCGTTCGCGCCTTGCTTCCTGGCGGCGCTGGGCGAATGCGATCGCGAGCGTGTCGCACAGGTAGCGCGCGCCTTCGACGACGGTGCTGTCGAACGGGCCGCCGCGCAGGTTGTTGATGAGCTGGAGGACGCCGATCACGTCGTCGTCGTGCATGATCGGGACGACGAGCATCTGCGTCGTGCGATAGCCCGTGCGCCGGTCCACGCCCTGCTGGAAGCGCAGGTCGGCCGCGTAGCGCTGCAGTTCGGCCGCATCGTAGACGTCGGTCAGGTTGAGCAGGCGGCGCGCCAGCGCGGCGTAGCCGGCGACGCTCTGCGCCGAGATCGGCAGGCGCAGCTGGCGGAACGAGGCCATGCCCGTCTTGACCTTGGAGACCAGGCTGGCCTTGTCCTCGCCGACCGTGTAGATCGTCAGGCGGTCCGCCGCGAACAGCGCGCAGATGCCTTCGGACAGGTCGAGCATGATCTCGTCGACGTTGCGCGTGGCGTGGATGCGCGTCGTCAGCTGCTGCAATTGGCGGAAGAAGTCGCCGTGCGTGTTCGGGCCGGCCATGACGGTCGCGTCGTTCATGTGCGCCTCATCGCCGTGTCGATGGGGCCAGGCGCGTGGCGTCGGCGTCGTCGTGCGCGACGCGCTGCACGCGGGTCGCGTCCGCATCGTCCTGCGCGGGGCGGACGACGTCGGTGGGCGAGCGCGGCGTGACGGTGTCCAGCGGCCGCCAGGGCGATGGCGCCGGCGGCGGGGACGTGGCGTCGGGCCGCGCGGCCGCGTCGCCGTCGAGGGCGCGCAGCAGATCGTCGCGGAACGCATCGGCGCCGGGATAGCGCTGTTCCGGACGTTTGGCGAGCGCGCGCATGATGACGCGGTCGAAGGCCGGGCCGAGCAGGGGATTCAGCAGGGTCGGCGGCACCGGCTGCTCGTGCAGGATCTTTTGCTGCACGGCGAACATGCCGGCGCCGCGGAACGGCCGTTCGTTGGTGAGGAACTGGTACAGGATGATCCCGACGGCGAAGATGTCCGACTGCGGGCCGACGGCCTGGCCGGTGATCTGCTCGGGCGACATGAAGCTGGGCGTGCCGACCATCTCGGCGCCGTCGCTCATGTGGTCGCCGCTTTGCACGGCGGCGTTCAGCGCGGCCATGTGGGCGACGCCGAAGTCGGTCAGTTTCACGCGCAGGTCGTGGCTCAGCATGACGTTGGCCGGCTTGATGTCGCGGTGGATCACGCCGCTCTTGTGCGCGTAGCCGAGGGCGTCGAGCAGCTCGCACGTCATGCGCACGGCATCCTCGAGCGTGAACTCGAGGTGGAAGTCCTGGGTCATGTCGAAGTAGGCGGCCAGCTCCTCGCCGCGCACCAGTTCCATCACCATGTAGGCGGCGCCGTTTTCCTCGCCGAAGTCGTACAGGCCGACGATGTGCGGATGGTTCAGCCGGGCGACGGCCTGCGCCTCGCGGATGAAGCGGGCGGAATACGACGCGCGCAGCTCCGGATCGGCATCGCAGGCGGTGGAGATGACCTTGATCGCGACGCTGCGGTCCAGGCGCGGATCGAGGCCTTCGTAGACCTCGCCCATGGC
The DNA here is from genome assembly GCF_034420155.1 of Massilia luteola. Lineage (NCBI taxonomy): Bacteria > Pseudomonadati > Pseudomonadota > Betaproteobacteria > Burkholderiales > Oxalobacteraceae > Massilia > Massilia luteola. Next base: position 31,374 of record NZ_JAXOFN010000005.1, on the reverse strand, counting down.
GCCGCGTCCCAGCACCCGTACGATCTGGTATCTGCCTAACTGCGTCGGTTGGTTCATGGCCGCAAGTGTAAATCAAATTGGTTTGGCGACAATAAAAATCGGCCGCGGCGTGGACGTGGCGCGACGTCCCGACAGGTTTATACTTGATGTATGAACGACATCCGCTGCACCTGGGCCAACCCGGCCAATCCGCGCTACATCGCCTACCACGACCATGAATGGGGCGTACCGTGCCACGACGAGACGACGCTGTTCGAGATGCTCAACCTCGAAGGCGCGCAGGCCGGACTGTCGTGGGAAACGATCTTGAACAAGCGCGACAACTACCGCATCGCCTTCGACGGCTGGGATGCGGAAAAAATCGCGCGCTACGACGACGGCAAGGTGGCCGACCTGCTGGCCAACCCGGGCATCGTGCGCAACCGCCTGAAGGTCGCGGCCGCCATCAACAACGCCAGGGCCTACCTGCGCCTGCGCGCGGACGGCCTCACGCTCGACGGCTATCTGTGGGCCTTCGTCGACGGCCGGCCCATCGTCAACGACTGGCCGGCAGGCAGCAGGCCGGCCCGCACCGACCTGTCCGACCGCATCTCGAAGGACCTGGCCAAACGCGGCTTCAAGTTCGTCGGGTCGACCATCGTCTATGCCTATATGCAGGGCATCGGCATGGTCGACGACCACGACCGCGCCTGCCTGTGCCGCCACCGGAGGTGAAACCATGGACTATCGCGAAGGGTGGCACAACCGGGCCCGCTACACCGTCTTCGATGCGCACTACGGCGACGGCGCCGCGATCCGCGTCCTGACCGACGTCTGGCGCACCGATCCGCAGCGATCGCCCAACCTGCACGTGATCGCCCTGTGCGACCACCTGCTGCCGGGCTTCCACCGCATGCCGCAGGCGGAGCCGGGCATGACGCTGGACCTGCTCAGCGCACCGCTCGAAGACGCGCTGGCCGAGCTGACGGCGCGCGTCGACATGTTCCGCCTGCACGACATCGAACACGCCGGCACCGGTTTCGCGCGCCACGTGGCGCGCGTGGCCGCGCAGAACGCCTGCCTGCTCGCGCAAGGCCTCACGCCGGACCAGGTCGCCGCGCTGACGGCGCAGGGCTTCGTGTTCGATGCCGACGGCCGCCGCGCGCGCTTCGCCAGCCGCAAGCCGCGTCCACCGGCGCCGCCCGCGCCCGAGCGGCGCGTCATCGTGCTCGGCGCCGGCATCGCCGGTGCCGCCGCGGCCGAGCGCCTGTGCGCGCGCGGCTGGCAGGTGACCGTCGTCGACCGCCAGCCGCAGCCGGCGATGGAGGCGTCGGGCAACCGGGCCGGCATCTTCATGCCGCTGCTGTCGAAGGACGACAACGTGCCCACGCGCCTGACGCGCGCGGCCTACCTGTACGCGCTGCGCCATTGGGAACGCCTGGGCGGCATCGGCCGCGCCATCGAGGGCGAGACCTGCGGCGTGCTGCAGCTCGCGCGCGACGCCGGCCATGCCGACGTGCAGCGCGCCATCGCGGCGGATACATCGCTGCCGCCCGATTTCGCCGAGTGGCTGGAACGGCCCGCTGCGGAAGCGCTGCTCGGCGTGCCGGCACCGGACGGCGGCTGGCTGTTCCGCGGCGCCGGCTGGGCGCGGCCCGGCAGCGTGTGCGAGGCGATGCTGGCCGCGTGCGGCGGCCGCCTGGAGCGTCGCTTCGGCGTGGGCGACGTGCGCATCGAACGCGACGGCGAGCACTGGCGCCTGACGGACGCGCAGGGCGCCACCGTGGCCTGCGCGCCGAACCTGATCCTGGCCAACGGCGCCGGCGCCGCGGACGTGCCGCAGGCCGCGCCGCTGCCGCTGACGACGTTGCGCGGGCAGGTGGCGCACGTGCCGGCCGACATGGTGCCGAAGCTGCCCGTCGTGCTGTGCCGCGAAGCCTATCTGACGCCGGCGTCGGGCGGCGTGTGCAGCGCGGGCGCGACCTACGACGCCGACCCGAACCCGGACCTGTCGCCGCAAAGCCACGCGGAAAACCTGGAGCGCCTGCGCGGGCTGCTGTCCGATCCGGACGCAGCCAAGGATGCGCCGCTGGAGGGGCGCGTCGGCTTTCGCAGCGTCGCGCCGGACCGGCTGCCGCTCGTGGGCCGCCTGCCGGACTTCGCCGCCGCCGGCACCACCGAGCGCCTGCGCGACGTGCCGCGCCATCCGGGCCTGTACGGGCTGCTCGGCTATGCGTCGCGCGGCCTGATCTGGGCCGGCTTTGCCGCCGAACTGCTGGCAGCGGGGATCGAGGGCGAACCGCTGCCGCTCGAATCCAGCCTCGTCGATGCCCTCGATCCGGCCCGCTTCGTGTTGCGCGCACGCCGCGCGCCGCGGGGGCCGGAGGCCGAAAATTGATTTCTTTCGGGAAACCGAAAGTTTCAAAGGTATAATGTGTGCAAAGCAACATTTTACACATGAACCGGACATGGACGACACACCCGACGCGCCCGAGCTGTCCCTGTTTCTCGCCTCGACCGCGCACGACATGAAGAATTCGATCAGCGTCCTGTCCGGGACGCTGGAGCGGCTGCTGGTCGCGCATTCTTCGCGGCCATCGGCGCAGACGGACCCCGAGTACACGCAGATGGCGCACATGCTGTACCAGACCAAGCGCCTGAACGACAACCTGATGCAGCTGCTCGCGCTGTACAAGCAGGTGGGCACGCCCGCGTATCCGTTCGACGTGCAGCCGCTCGAACTGGGCCAGCTGGTCGACCAGGTGGTGGCGCTGGAGCGCGTGCTGCTGACGTCGCGCGGCATCAAGCTGGAGCTGGACTATGATCCGGCACTCGTCTGGCATTTCGACGAAGACCTGATCGTGGGCGTGCTGTCGCATGCGATCAACAACGCCATCCACTACACGTGCGACACGGTGCGCCTGGTGATCCGCGCGACCGACGACGGCTGGCTCGAACTGCGCGTGGAGGACAACGGGCCCGGTTATCCGCCGGCGCTGCTGAAAGCCGGCGCGATCGCGACGCGCGACACGGCGGGCGGCATGAATTTCCTGACCAACAGCGCGGGCCTGGGCCTGTATTTTTCGAGCGAGGTCGCGAAGATGCACCGCCACCGCGAGCGGCGCGGCCTGCTGCGCCTCGAGAACGGCGGCCGCTACGGCGGCGGCTGCTTCATCCTGAACCTGCCATGAACGCGCCTGCCAATGTGCCCGCGAACGCCCCGGCCAAGACCGTGGGCGAGATCGGCTGGGCCGACAAGAACTACCTGATCGTCGACGATTTCGTCGGCGTGCGCCAGCTGCTGCGCGAAAGCCTGCGCAGCCTGGGCGCGAAGAACATCGACCAGGCGTCGTCCGGCGGCGAGGCGATGGGCCTGCTGACGCGCATCCGCTACGACGTCGTCCTGTGCGACTACAACCTCGGCGACGGCAAGAACGGCCAGCAGGTGCTGGAGGAAGCGCGCGTGCGCAACCTCGTCAACCCGAGCACCGTGTGGCTGATGGTATCGGCCGAAAAGAGCGTGGAATCCGTGATGGGCGCGGCCGAGCACCAGCCGGACGCCTACCTGATCAAGCCGATCACGGAAGGCGTGCTGCTCACGCGCCTGAACCGCGTGTGGCACAAGAAGCAGATCTTCCGCCTCATCGACCAGGCCTATGCCGAGAAGGACTACCTGCGCGCGGCGCGCATGTGCGACGCGGCGATGGAGGCGCACAAGGCGCACGAGATCGACCTGCTGCGCATGAAGGCCAAGCTGATGGAAAAGAGCGGCGAGCCGACCAAGGCACGCGAGGTGTACGAGCGCGTGCTGGAGCAGCGCGAATACCAGTGGGCGCGCGCGGGCATCGCCAAGATCCGCATGGCCAACGGCGAATTCGAACAGGCGCGCCAATCCTTCCAGAGCGTGATCGCGGAAAACCGCTACTACATCGACGCCTACGACCAGCTCGCGCTGGCCTACCAGAACCTCGGCAAGCTGGAGGAGTCCTGCGCGATCCTCGAACGGGCCGCCCGGCTGTCGCCGAATTCCGTGCCGCGCCAGCGCAACCTCGGCAACGTGGCGCTCAAGGTGGGCAATGTGCAGATGGCCGAAAAGGCCTTCCGCAAATGCATCGCGATCGGCGAGTATTCGATCCTCAAGACGCCGGACGCCTACCTGGGTCTTGCGCGCGTGTGCGGCCAGAAGAACGATGCGAAGGAAGCGCTGCAACTGCTGCTGCAGGTCCAGCGCGAATTCGCGGCCGACTATCCGGACATCGCCCTGCGTTCCAAGATCACCGAAGGCCTCGTCTATCACGAGAGCGGCGACTACCGGCGCGCGCGCAAGGCGGGCGACGAGCTGGAGGCGCTGCTGAACGCGACCGAGGACAGGCCCGACATCCCGACCTGCCTGGAACTGGCGACGCTGCTGTTCGCGGTGGGCGTGAAGGATGCGCCGGTCGAGCTGCTGTGCTACGTGATCCGCAACAACCACGACAACCCGCTGCTGCTCGACGAAGTGCAGCAAATCTTCGACAAGGCGCGCCTCGGCGACGAGGGCCAGGACCTGATCCGCGCGTCGAAGAAGGAAGCGACCGACCTGATGAACCAGGGCGTGCTGCTGTGGAAGACGGGCAAGCTCAAGGATGCGGTCGAGTGGATGCGGCAGGCGCGCACGAAGGTGCCGAACAACCAGCGCATCCTGTTCAACGCGGCCCAGATCCTCGTCTCGTACCTGCAGCAGCACGGCTACGACGGCGCCATGTCGGCCGAGGCCTACGACGTGCTGCACCACGTCGACCGCTTGCTGCCGGGGCAGCAGCGCTTTGCCCAATTGATCGAGCAGCTGGCGCAGCTGCAGCCCTCGGCCGAGACCGAAACGGCGTAGGGTGGGCTCCCCGAGCCCACGCGTGGCGTGTGCGCATCGTCAGCGTTGCACATCGTCAGCGTCGCGCATCGCCGGCGTCGCGCGTGGGCACAAGCGCCCACCCACCGTCAGGATTTGTCGGTCTTCGAGCGGCTCGCGCGCGCCTTGCCGTTGCCGCCGTTGCCGCCGTTCGGCGCCGCTTCCGGCTTCGGCGCCTCCTTCGCGGTCTCCACTTTCGGCTTGGCGGCGGCACCCTCGGCGGTGGACGCCGCCGCCGGTGCCGCCGGCGTCATCGCACTGGCGACTGCTTGCGTAAATTGTTCCTGCAGCATATTCCACCACGCGACGGCGGCCGGCATCGCCATCGCCGCCGCGTTGCCCTGCGCGTCCGGTGTGCCGGACGGCAGCGGCGTGGCCGCGCCCGGCTGTGCCGTGCCGCCGCCCGCCGCGGCGCCCGCGCCCGGTGTGGCGGCGCCAGGCGTGTTCGGTGCGGCCGGCGCCGGCGCCGGTGCCGGTGCGCCCGGCTTCGCAGCCGGGGCGCCGCTGGCCTTCGCGGTGCCGCCCGCGCCCTGTGCGCTGAAGAACGGCGCGAACGGCATGCCGGCCATCTTTTCCGCGCTGACGCCGGATTGGCGCATCGCTTCGGCCATCGAGGCGCCCATCGATTTCAGGGTCGCCAACGTGCCGCGCTGCACTTCGAGCGCCTGGATGGTCCCGCGCAGCATCGTGAGGTTCAGGTTCAGCCAGGACTCGACCGCCTTGAGGTCGGCGATGCGCTTCTCCAGGTCGTCGGTCGACATCGGCGGCGTGGCCATGCCCGGCATGCCGGGCAGGCCGGTGCCGGGGATATGCATCGATCCCCACAGGTTCTTGACGAAGTCCAGGGTGTCCGTCATGCCGGGCATGGGGGCGGAGGGTTTCAGCATGGTGGTCTCCTAATTGGTCGCCGCTAGCGTAACAGATAAATAAGAGCGGATATAGATGCGGATGCAGGGGAGGGCACGCGTGCTCCGGGCGGACCGGCTACACTAGGCGGATGAGTACCGCATACGCCAAGACCCACGGCCGCCGCCGGCAACTGGCGCTGGGCGTGCTCACGATCCTGCTGCACGTGCTCGTATTCGTCTGGTTCGCCGGCCAGGTGGGCCGCGTGCCCGACCGCTCCGCGCGCATGGCGCGCGCGCGCCTGACGGCCGAGCTGGTCGAGGCACCGCAGCCCCGTCCGCTGCCGCCCGTGCCGCCGCCGCAGCCCGCGTTCGATCCACCGCCCGTGCCCGAGGTGGTGCCGGAGCCCGTGATCCCCATGCCGCCGCCGCCCGGCCCGGAAGCCGCCGCGCCGGCGCAAGGGATACCCGACGGCACCGCGGCCAGCGCGCCGCCCGCATTGACGCCGCAACCCGACGGAATCGCGGCCACGGACGCCGCGGGACGGCAAACGGGCCAGGACGGCGCCGCCGCCGGCGCGGGCACCGTACAATCGCGGCAGGCGTCGCCCCGGGGCACGGCGGCGCATGCCGAGGCGGACGCGGTGCCGAAGCCGCCGGCCGCGCCGGAAGCGCGCCGCTACAAGGTCGACATGCCGCCGTCGGCCGACATCACGCTCGACGTCGCGCGCACGGACGCGAACGGCACGAAGTGGAGCGGCGATGCGTTGCTGTCGTGGCGGGTGGCGCCGTCCGGTTATCGCGTCCAGGTCGAGGCGGGCATCCGCATCATGTTCGCGCACGTGAACCTGCTCACCCTCACCAGCGAGGGCACGGTGGGCGACGAAGGATTCGTCCCCACCCTGATGACGGAAAAGCGGCGCGGGCGCGCCATGACGGCGACGCATTTCAATCGCCCGGACGGCACGCTGACGTTTTCGGCCTCGGCCGCGACGTACCCGCTGGTGCCGGGCGCGCAAGACAAGGCCAGCGTGCCGCTGCAGCTGGCGGCCATCGCGCGCGGTGATCCGAAACAATTATCGGGAAATATAGACATCCTTGTCGGCGAAGACCGCGACGCCAGCGTTTTTACGTTTACGGTGGCCGGCCAGGAACAGATCGACACGCCGCTGGGACGCATCGCCACGTGGCACCTCGTGCGGCCACCCAAGCCCGGCTCGTACAATTCGCGCCTGGAGCTGTGGCTGGCGCCGGGCTATGGCTGGTATCCGGTACAGATCCGCAACGTCGAGACGAGCGGGGCTGTGACGACCCAGACCGTGAACAATATCGTGATCAAACAAGCAGGAAGCTGATATGAAGAATGTAATGAAACTGGCAGGCGCGGGCATCGTCGCGGTAACGGTCTCCCTGGCGACGGCGGGCGGCCTGGCCGGCGCGGCGGAGGAGCACCCGGCCGTCAAGCGCCCGTTCGACCTGCCGCCGTCGGCCGACCTGAGCTATTCCATCGGCGCGCGCCAGCGCGGCTTCAACCTGAACGGCGAAGCGACGCTCACCTGGCGCGCGAACGACAGCAAGTATTCGGTCGACGCCGAGTCGCGCGTGGCGCTGCTGGGCAAGCTGACGGAAAACCGCAGCACGGGCATCGTCGACAACTGGGGCCTGGCGCCGACCGAGTACTACGACAAGCGCTTCCACAAGGACCCGACGACGGCCACCTTCGACCGCGGCGCCAAGACCATCACCTTCAGCGACGGCGACAAGACCTACCCGATCAAGGGCGGCGAGCAGGACCGCGTGTCGGTGTCGTGGCAACTGGTGGCGGTCGCGCGCGCCGCGAAAGACAAATTCAAGCCGGGCTCGGAATGGCGGTTCTTCGTCATCGGTCCGCGCGACGCCGACCCGTGGACCTTCCGCGTCGTCGGCCACGAAAAGGTCCAGGCCGGCGCGTCGCTCGGCGAAGTCGATGCCGTCCACGTGATGCGCGCGCCGCCACCCGGCTCCAAAGACCAGACCCTGGACATCTGGCTGGCGCCGGGACACGAGTGGTATCCCGTCAAGCTGCGCTTCACCGACAACGACCGCGACTACGTCGAGCAGACGCTGGAAAAGATCGTCAAGAAGTAGCCCAGTCGCGCACGTGGTCGGGCGCCGGCAGCTTGCACTGCGGGTCCGGCACGGGCGTGCCGCGCACCTGCGCGAGGGGCAGCACGCCGGCCCAGGTGGCGATGTCCAGGTCTTCCTCGTCGTCGCTGGGCGGACCGCTGCGGACCTTGCACACGGCTTCGGCGAGGGAAATGCGCAGCGCGGTCGTGGCGGCGAACTCCTTGTCGTTCCCGGCGCGCACCAGGGCCTGGCGGCCCGGCACCAGGTGTTCCATGAAATCTTCCAGCGCCCGCCGCTTGGCGGCCTCGCCGACGACCTCGAAGCGGCCATAGACCATCGCGCTGCGGTAGTTCATCGTGTGGCTGAAGGCGGAACGTGCCAGCACGATGCCGTCCAGGTGCGTGATCGTCACGCAGCAATCCTGCGCCGTCAGGCGTTGCAGCATGCGGCTGCCGTTCGACCCGTGGATGTACAGATGGTCGCCGCTGCGCCAGCAGGCGGTGGGGATGCAGTGCACGCCGTGCGCGTCGGCGAAGGCGATGTGGCAGATGTAGGCGGCATCGACGATGGCGTGCAGCAGGGCGGGATCGTAGGACGCCTTGGGCGCGCCGCGCTTGACCTGGGTGCGGAGGGAAGGAGCAGTGTTCATGGCCTCGAAAGTAGGGGTGGAAGCCGCACTATAATGTCCGGGATGGCTCTAGGAACAGGTCCAGGGCCGCGCAATTTCATAGAGCCACGATGGATTACGCCCTGCTGCTGGACGCCTTCGGCCGCGACCACGCCCGCCATGGCTCGTCGGGTCACCCCTGGCCGCGCCAGCGCCTGCTGCACGAATGCCTGCGCACGGCCATCCGCGACGGCACGCTGGCGGCCGGCACGCGCCTGCTGGCCACGCGCGCGCTCGCGCAGGAACTGGGCATCGCCCGCAACACGGTGCTGTACGCGTACGAGCAGCTGGCCTGCGAAGGGTTCGTGATCCCGGACCGGCGCGGGACGGTGGTCGCCGGCATCGCGCCCGCGCCGCGGCGCCGTGCCGCCGACGTGCCGCAGGCGGGCCTCGCGCGCCGCGCGCAGGACCTGCGCGCCGTGCACGGCAGTCCCGGCGACGGGCTGCCGTTCACGCCCGGCGTGCCGGACCTGCGCGCGTTTCCGTTGGCGCAGTGGCGCCGCCTGCTGGACCGCGCCTGGCGCGGCCTGTCCGTGGCGCAGCTGAACTACGGCGACCCGGTCGGCGAGCCCGCGCTGCGCACGGCCATCGCCGACTACCTGCGCGCCTCGCGCGGCGTCGTGTGCGAGCCGGGCCAGGTATTCATCACGGACGGCACGCAGTCGAGCCTCGACCTGTGCGCGCACGCCTGCGCGGACGCGGGCGACACGGCCTGGATCGAGCACCCCGGCTACGGCGGCGCGCTGGCCGCGTTCCGCGGCGCCGGGCTCGTCGTCGAAGGCATCGCGGTCGACGCCGAGGGCATGGCGCCCAGCGCGCAGGACTGGACCCGGCGCCGCCCCAGGCTGATCTACACGACGCCGTCGCACCAGTATCCGGCCGGCGTGGTGATGTCGCCGGCGCGGCGCATGGCGCTGATCGCCGGGGCGCGTGCCGCCGGCGCGCTGATCGTCGAGGACGACTACGACAGCGAGTTCCGCCACGAGGGCCCGCCGCTGGCGGCCATGCAGGGCCTGGTGCCGGATGCGCCCGTGCTGTACTGCGGCACGTTCAGCAAGACGATGTTCCCGGCGCTGCGGATCGGTTTCCTCGTCGTGCCGGCCGGCCTGGCGTTGCCGCTGGCGGCCATGCGCGCCCAGTCGGCGGCCGCGGGGCGCACGGCGGAGCAGCTGGCGCTGGCCAAATTCCTGCGCAGCGGCGAATTCGCGCTGCACCTGCGCCGCATGCGCCGCCTGTACCGCCAGCGGCGCGATGCGCTGGTCGCGGCGCTGGACCGGCACCTGGGCGATCGCGCCGCCGTGGAAGGGGCGTCGGCCGGCATGCACCTGGCGCTGCGCCTGCCCGCCGCGGGGCCGGCAGACGTGGAGATCGTGCGCCGGGCGCGCGAACAGGGCATCGTGGTGAATGCGTTGTCGACCCATGCGCTGCCGGGCGGGCCGCCGTGCAACGGCCTGCTGCTCGGCTATGCCCAGGTGCCGGCGGAGCGGATGGATGAACTCGTGCGGCGGCTGGCGGGCGCGATCCGGTAGGTTCTCAGTCCTGCGGTCCCGGATCGTCCGGCGAGTCGTTTTCCCAGTGCAGGACGATTTCCTTGGGCGCATTGCCGACCTTGACGGTGCGCCTGAAGGTCTTGTCCTGGGCCGCCGCCATGATGCGGTACGTGCCCGGCGGCAGCTTGGCGAAGAACATCGGCCCCGTGTTCGCCGCGCTCACCAGGTGCGTGCCCTTGGTGTCCAGGATGTCGAGCTGGACGTCGGACCGGTAGGCGCCGCTCTGCTGCGTCGCGAAGGTCAGCAGCAGGTTGTAGTCGGCGCGCTGGGCTTTCATCGCGTCCTGTTCTTCCGCGCCGACGCCGCCGTTGATGTAGGTGATGCCGTTCTGCTGGTGCGGGGTGGGCGCCGCCAGGGCGGCGGTCGATGTCAACGCAACGGCCACGACCATGGCCGCGCTCATCAGTGCTCGTTGCATGGCAGTTCTCCTCGGTTGCCGGCCGGCCCGCCTGTCCGGCCCGCCGATGAACTGGACCATAGCACAGGCCCGCCAATTTCTGCGCGACATACGAGGCGTGGCGGCATCAGCCGATCACATGGACCGCGGGAGAATCGTCCTGGTTCCAGGAAAAAAGAACCAGGTGCCACAGGCCCGGCGCCTTTCTCGAGGGATCGACCAGCCCTTGTGCGCCAAGCGCCTCGAGGCGGTCGCGCACCGACCATGACGTCGGGGTGCCCCCCGCCGCAACGACCTCTTGCCAGGGGGCGACGGCGTCCTCGAGTCTGATTCCCATGGCCGCCAGCGCCGGCGCATCGCGCAGATCGAAAATCCGGTCGGCCGCGACGTGCACGCTGACGATCTCCAGGCGGCCGCTACGGTTGTCGCTGTGCGCCTTCATGGCAGCCGCCACCCCGTCGCGCGACGCGCTCAGGTAGAGCGTGGGCTGCGCCGCGCTGGAGTAGCGGCCGGGATATCTGGAACCGGACAGCGCGCCGTCGCGGTAGGCCGGATCGACGGCGCGATAAAAGACACCGTCGACTTTCGTGAACGGCGCGTCGGCGCCGTCGCTGACGCGGGGACCTGTCATCGGCTTCTCCTTCATCGAACGTGTTCATCGGCGTGCCGGCTACGCGCCCGATGCGGTCACCCAGCGCGACGCGGCTGCCCGCCTACGGCATCCGAACGACATCGTCCCGCTCCCACAAGGACTTCAGGTGGTCGACGAACCATTTGCCAGCGGGCCCGGGCGGGTGCGAAGGCTGGTGAAAGGCGGACATCGTCAGCATGAAACCCGTGCGCGGCATGTCATCCACATCCAGCACGACCAGCGTGCCCTCGGCGATGTCTTTCTCGACCATGTGCAAGGGCATTCCTCCCCATCCCACGCAGTCCTTGAGGAACGCATATTTGGTGGACAGGTCCGCCAGACGCCAAGTCGACGGCGATGCGACGCCGAAGTCCCTGCCGGCAGTGAGATGGGACCTGTCGGTGAGCACAAGTTGTACATGTTTCGCCAACTCGCGCCGCGGTATCCGATGGCTGAAGCGCGCGAGCGGGTGGCATGCCGAAGCGACCGCAACCAACGGCAGTTCGCCGAGCCGCTCGCTCACCAGGGACGGAAACGTCTGGGGCAACGGCGTCAGGATGCCCAGGCTGCAGCGGCCGTCCAGGACGGGCAGATAGGCAGCGCCCAGGCCCTCCACGAAGAGGCGCAGCGGCGTCAATGGAAACTGGCGCGCGAACGCTTTCGCGACGGCGCTGACGATGGAGGTCGGAAAGAACACGTCGACGACCACGGAGAGTTCGGCCTCGACGCCTGAATTCATGAGCTTGGCACGGGCCTTCAGCGTGTCCACCCCTGCCACGATGTTGCGGGCGTCCGCGAGCAACAGCACGCCATCCGGGGTGAGCTTCGGGAACCGGCCCGAGCGGTCAAACAGCTTGACGCCGATCTGGTCTTCCAGTCCGCCGACCCAGCCGCTCACCGCCGATTGAACGCGGTTGAGCTTCCGGGCCGCGGCCGAGAAGCTGCCCTCATCCACGGCGGCGATGAAGGTCCTGAGTTGGTCCAGGGAGACGCCATCAAGCATTTATGTGTCCTTCCATCTCCAGAATAGATGGGTTGCATCTAAATATACTCTATTTTCAAAATACATATCGACCGCCATCATTCGCATGGCGGAGGCCCCGCAATTCATCAACGTCATTCAAGGAAGCATCATGACTTACTCCATCATCGGCACCGGCAACGTCGGGATTTTTCAAGACCTGTTCAGGAAAGAGACGTGAGCGATGTACGACCATGTCATCTGGCCCGAGCGTTTTGATCCGAAAACGTCCGCGATCTACGCGCTCAATGACATCGACGTGAAAGCGCCGCCCGACGTCGTGTGGAAGCTGCTCATCGACGCGGAGAATTGGTCGAGCTACTTTCCCGCCGAAGATCAGGTCAGGATCCTGACCGGTGAGAAGGAACTGGCGCTCGGCACGACATACAGCCGCGTGACGGTCGGCTTTCCGATGAGCCTCGTCGTGACCGAAAACGTGCCCAACCACAGGCTCGCGTGGGCAACGACGGTCGACGGCGACGAGACCGGTTCCAGCGCCTACCACGGCTGGGTCATCACCGCTACGGACGACGGGTGTCACGTGCTGACGGAGGAGACGCAACAAGGTCCCTGGTTCCTCGACGTGCTCGGACACCGGCATCCCGGTGGGCTTTACCGCTATCACCAGGACTGGGTCGAACGCCTTGCCCGCGCAGCGGAGGCGGCGGCAGCGCAAGCCGGCTGGCGCGCTTGTGCGGGCGCCTGAGCGGCGCCGCTCGTGCCTCAGTGCTTGCGGCGCAAGCGACCTGCTTCCAGCCCGGACCGGCGGATGGCTCGCCTGACTCACACACTATTGGAGAAAAAACATGAAGATTGAACTTAAAGGTCGCAAGGCCATCGTTACCGGATCGACGGCAGGCATTGGCCGCGCGATCGCCGAAGGGCTTGCGCGCGCAGGCGCAGCGGTTGTCATCAATGGACGCACCGAATCGCGGGTCGCGGCAACGTTGCAGGCGCTGCGTGCGGCGTTGCCCGAGGCGGACTTTACGGGCGTGGTCGCCGATCTCTCGACGGCGGAGGGATCCGCGGAACTCGTGGCGCAGGTGAAGGATGCCGACATTCTCGTCAACAACGTCGGCACGGCCCACCTGAATGGCTTCTTTGATCAGAAGGACAGCGAGTGGCTCGACTTGTTCCAGCTGAATGTCATGAGCGGCGTGCGCGCCGCACGTCATTATGTGCCCGGGATGGTCAAGCGCGGCTGGGGACGGGTCGTCTTCATCAGCAGCGAGTCCGGGGTAGCGATTCCGAAGGAGATGATCGACTACGGCATGACAAAGACAGCACAGCTCGCCGTATCGAGGGGGCTGGCAGAGCTGGTCGGTGGGACGGGCGTCACGGTCAACGCGGTGTTGCCCGGACCGACCCGATCCGAGATCCTGGGTAACTGGATGAAGGCGACCGCCGGGGAGCAGGGCATCACCCAGGAGGAAGCGGAGCAAGACTTCCTGAAGACGATGCGCCCGACGACGCTGATCAACCGGTTCACGACGACCGAGGAAGTCGCGAACATGGTGATTTACGTCTGCTCGGAACAGGCTGCCGGTACGAGCGGCGCCGCACTGCGCGTCGACGGCGGCGTCATTCGCTCGATCCCCTGAGCTGCGCGATCCGCGCACTCACGAAACTGCCAGCCGGCGCAAGCCGGCGGGCGCACCGTCGAATTAACGACCGGGCTCGGCCGACAGGCGCAAGGCAAGGAAGTTACCGATGGCCTCGAGCGCGCTGGTCGCCGCGTCGGTTCGGCCAATAGTCGACAGGAATCCGTGCGGCATGCCTTCCCACACATCCAGTGTTGCGTCGACACCGGCCGCAACGGCACGCGTCACGTAGCGACAAGCGTCATCCAACAGCACTTCGTCGTTGCCCACATGGACGCGAACCGGCGGCAAGCCTTGCAGGACGCCGTACAGCGGTGACGCAAGCGGATCGGTGCCGGCCTGCTCATCCAGGTACGACTCGACCAGGGCTTCGACCTGGGCACGGACAAAGTAGGGGTCCGCATCCGCGCGTGAATTCCAGCTCTCGCCAGACAGGGTAAGGTCGGTCACTGGAGACAGCACGACCGCGGCCACCGGAAGCGAACGACCCATACGCGCGGTCGACGTTGCCCATGCCAGGAGACCGAGCGCCAGACCGCCGCCCGCTGAATCGCCGACGATCGCCACGCGACTTGCGCCACGCTGAAACAGCCCCTCGTAGCAGGCTTGCACGTCGTCGCCTGCCGCCGGAAACGGACTTTCCGGTGCCAGCCGGTAGTCGGGAATGAAGGCCGCGGCACCGGCACTCGCGGCGATGTGCGCGACCAGCCCGCGAAAGGCGTGCGCCGATCCCCAGTTGTACCAACCGCCGTGCAAATGGAGGATCACCGCATCGGCGCGGGCATTCGCGGGACGGCACCACCAGCCAGCCACGCCGCCGACGTTGTCGGCCTCGAACGTGACACCGGCCGGCGCCTGGACGCGGCTCATGATGGCATCGAAGGGAGCACGCGCGGCGATACCATGCATCTTGCCCTTCATTGGAAGAACCATCTCACGCAAGCCGGTCATGACAACGGCATCTGCCGATGTCAGGGGATGAGTCGTTGCCCAGGAGGCAAGAAGAGAAGAATGTTTGGGAAAGTCCATGGCGTATCTCCGAGAGTGTCGAGTTGGCAAAGCGAGGAATGGCGTCGTTAATTTATTTAACTGAACGTAATGTAATAATAAATGACGCGAGGGTCAACGCCTTGTTCGCGCACGACGGTCTGGCGGCCCTGCCCGGGGCCACGTTTTTTCGCACGATGTCATGGACCGGACCGGGCGTCCTGTGGGCCGGTACCACTAACTTCTTTGCGGATCGTTCTGACAAAACTAAAATGGAGGCATGTCTACCATTGAGCCCACCCGAGCGTTGCGAGGCCGTCCGCGTAGTGCCTCCGCGCACTCTCATGCTGTGATCCTGAATGCCGTGTTCGAACTGTTGCAGGAGACTTCGGTGCGCGACCTGACCATGGAAGCGGTTGCCAAGCGTGCCAAGGTCGGCAAGCCCACCCTCTATAAATGGTGGCCCTCCAAGGCCGCACTCGTGTTTGCCGCATTCCATGAGCGGGTCGCCGTGGCGGCCGACATGCCGACGTCCACGACCGCTGAACAAGCCATCCGCGCGAAAGTCCGCCGTCTCATCCATGAATTCAATGGCTTGTTCGGCAAGGTCATGGCAGATTTGATTGCCGAGGGTCAAAGCGAACCGGACATCCTGAGCGAACTGGTGGACCAACACATCAATGCGCGCAGAACCGCGACGGCGGCGGAGATCGAGGAGGGGAAGCGGAATGGCGAGTTCGACGCGTCGGTCGATGCGCAGTTATTGATCGATGCGATCTTCGGCCCTCTGTATTTCAGGCATTTACTGCGCCACGCGCCGCTGACGCAAGCCTACGGGGATGCACTCGTGACCCAGGTACTCGACGGTGCGCGCCCCGCAGGCAGTCCGTCCCGCGCGCCGGCGCGTACGAGGAAGGCCAACGACGTATCCACGCAGAGCTAGCGCATTCTGCATCGGCCCGGACCGATGCGCGGCAGGCGCCCGCGCCGAAGGCTCGATTGAACGCGGGCCGCGGGCATTGGTCACGCCGACCGACACGCCGCTGCGTGCAAGCGTGGCGCGCCAGTGCCGCCGTTGCCTGCGCCAATCGTGAGCAGGGTGGCGATGACCGACTGCTGCTCCGTCAGGCCGCGATCGCTGCAATGCTTGCCAGCGCTTGCGTGACCGCCGCCGCCCTGGCTTCCGGACCGAAGGCGATCCCTTCGGCGCGCACGATCTCGATGTCTTCAATGCCGAGGAATCGCAGAAGCGCGGTGAGGTAGGACTCCTGGTGGTCGTTTGCGGCGAACATGCTGTCGGGCGGATATACACTGCCCCGCGCGGAAGCGATGAATGCGCGCTTGCCTTGCAGGAGTCCTTCCGGGCCGGCCTCCGTATAGCGGAACGTCTTGCCCGCCACCGCAACGCGGTCGATCCACGCCTTGAGCGAGGTCGGAATCGAAAAGTTATACATGGGCACGCCCAGGACGAGGATGTCGCAGGCAATCAGTTCTTCCAGATACGAGTCACCCTTGACCAGATCGGCATTCAAGGCGGGGTCCTCGCTCACTACCCCGTTGCGTACGGCCATATGTGCACCGGACAGGTGCGCCACCGGGTTGGCGGCAAGATCGTGAGACACCACGCGGATACCCGGATACAAGGTTCGAAGACGAGCGACGATTTCCATCGACAGTTGACGGCTGACCGAATCAGCGCCCAATACGCTGGAGTCGAGGTGCAGAAGTTGCATGGCATTTCCTTTTGAAACGTGGGACGGGGCAGCGAATACGGATGCAGCGCATGGTGGATCATCCCGGCACTTCTGAAAAGACGGTATATTGAGATGCTAAGTATCTGTTTTTGAGATGAGTTACGGTACGCTCGATGGCCGGACTCACGGGCCGGTCGATCCGGAACGGCGTGCCCGGCGACCGCCAGCGCGATCCGGCGGGTCGAGTCCGCAGCGCGGCGCCAGCTTCCTTCTTGCATTTATGGAATGTTATCCATGCGCCGTTTTGTTGCCGTTTTCATAAGTTGCGAAAACGTGACGGGCGTTTCCGTGTTAGTTGCCAAGCCTTAACTGTTATACTGACGCCCCCGCGCCCGTGGCCCAGAAGGCCGCGCGCGACAGCAGACTGGTAAGCCTTACGATGATCGACAACCTGGCCGCAACCGCCGCCGACTCACTATCCCCAGCGCAAGAAGAGCTCGACCCGCTGCAGACCCACTTCCAGGAGGGCGTGGCGCCGGACGAGATCGAGCAGGTCTACCACCTCAAGCGCGCGCAGCCCATGCTGCAGGCGTTCACGGCGCTGTTCCACGGCTCGCAGGACGGCGTCATCGTGCGCCTGCTGGTGCTGCGCGAACTGGCGTCGGACACGATGGACTCGGCGTTTTCGCGCGCCGACATCAACACCAAGTTCGCCTACCTGATCCCGGAAAGCCTGGAAACGGTGCTGGGCCGCCTGCGCAGCCACGGCCTGCTCGCGTGGGACAATCCGGCCGCCGTCTACCGCATCACGCCGCTGGCGCGCAACGTGCTGGCGGCGCTCGACACCCTGCTGGCGCTGGGCAGGCCGGAAGAGGACGAGGCCGAGATGGGCTTCCTGCTGTCGCAGGTGGCGGGCGCGCAGGCCGTGGGCGGCATCACCGTCGACCAGCTGAAGCACCTGCTGGGCCGCCTCGTCGAGCTGCACGAGGAATTCCGCGACGCCATCGCGTCCGGGTCCGAATTCCGCCTGCGCGCATCGCAGGCGAAGTGGCATATGGCGTGCGACTGGGTCGAGAAGGGCTCCGTGATCCTGCGCGCCATCACGTCCGACGAGCGCGCCGATTCGGCCACGCACCGCGCCGCGCAGGCGATCGGCCGCGCCCAGTCGCAGCTACTGAACATGCAGGGGATGTTCTCGCGCGCGCTGAACCAGATCGAGCGCCAGCGCGTGCACCTGGGCCAGTCCGGCCTGTCGACGACGGACATCAAGCGCTGGCTGCTGGCGCACGACGACCTCGCGGGCCTGGCCGAGGATGCGATCGACCGTCCGGTGGTGCCGCTGTTCGCGACCCCGGCCGAGATGATCGACGTGGCCGAGACGGAACTCATGATGGAGCGCGTCGTGGCCGTGGCGCCGGGCGCGCTGCCGAACGGCGAGGACGCGGCGATGACCATCAACGACAACCCGGCGATGCAGGCGGAGCTGGACGACTGGATCCGCCGCCTCGCCGATTTCGCCAACCTGGACAACTTCCCCGTCATGGCCGAGGGCGCGCCGCGCAGCGTGCCGATCCAGGAATCGCTGCTGCCGGCCAGCTTTGCCGTCGCGTCGTACCGCGCCTCGCTGCTGCCGCTGCTGGGCGACCCGGCCGAAGCGAACCTGCAGGGCCCGACCGCCGAACTGGCGCGCCTGCCCGTGCGCTTCGATTCGGCCGACGACATGGTGCCGCTGGACGACCCGCACATCGCGGCCATCTCGCGCGCGACCCTCTCACTGAACCTCGATCTACCGAGTACTCCGGAAAGCAAGACGCAAGATGAATGACGACGCCCAAATCCTGATCGCGCGACTGCTCACGCATCAGACCTTGCGCCGCGACGACAAGATGGTCAAGCGCGCGCTGTCCGACGACCAGTTCCGCGCCGAGATCGACAAGCGCCTGCTCGAATGCGGCCTGAAGCTGCTCGACAACGTCTACGCCGACCACGTCACGCTGGCCCTGCACCGCAACGTCGAACCGAAGATCTTCGGCGCCAAGGACATCTGGCAAAACAATAATTTCGGCCTCACGCGCGACGGCGTGGCGCTGCTCGTCGTGCTGTGGGCGCAGATCATCCTGCCCAAGCGCCAGCGCCAGGAAACGCACCAGGCCGTCGACGTCGACCAGTCCGACATGTTCGACAAGGACAATCCGATCCCGCGCGCCGAGGACACGTCGATCGGCATCTCGTACACGACGCTGCTCGCGGACTTCGGCGACAAGCTGGGCAAGAAGACCCGCATGGACATGAACCTGGGCCTGCTGTCGAAGCTCGGCTTCATCGAGCGCCGCGGCGACGTGATCCTCGAAGGTCCGCTGCTGGACCTGCTGATGGACACGGACGTGCTCAAGGAGCGCATCATCAACGGCGCGCTGGCCGACGTGTTCAAGCGCGCGCCGCTGGCCGCGGCCCCGCGCCGCCACGTCAGCGAAGCCGCCAACGACGAGCCGCAGCCGGTGGCCGACGCCGCCGCCCAGACCGACATCGACACGCCCCAAGCTTAAGAGACCCGCATGTTCCACATCAAATCACTCGAGCTGGTCCACTGGGACTACTGGCAGCGCATCAAGAACATCCCGCTCGACGCCAAGATCATCACCATCGCGGGCCAGAACGGCTCCGGCAAGACGACCTTGCTGGACGCGCTGCGCACGCTGTTCGGCCTCGATTGCTCGATGGGCCGCACGTATAAACACTACGCGCGCCACTCGGGCCAGCAGAGCGCCTGGCTGCGCGCCGTCGTCGATAACAAGCCGTCCGGCCGCCAGCTGTCGAACCGGCCGTTCCGCCACTCCGGCTTCTTCAGCGACGACGAGGTCACGCTGTTCTGCCAGGTGCAGAAGAACGGCGGCGACTGGAAGCGCCAGTACCTGATGCGACCCGGGAATATCCAGATCGAGGAAGTGACGGAAGCCACCGACTGGCTCGGCGTCGAGAACTACCGCAAGCGCCTCGCGTCGGCCGGCCTGTCGCCGGCGATGTCGAAGGTCCTCGCGCTGGAGCAGGGCGAGACGGATAAATTGTGCGAATACGCGCCGCGCCAGTTGCTGGACCTCGTGTTCCAGGTGTTCGGCGACAAGGAAGTGCTGGACGCGTACGACGAAGCGAAGCGCCACCAGCGCGACACCGAATCGGAACTGAAGCGGTTCGAGGCCGAACTGGAAACCTCGCGCATCAACCTGGAAGGCCTGCGCCTGCGCGTGGCCAACTACCATCAGTGGGAAGACCTCAACAAGGAACGCCGCGCCCTCGTCGAGGAAGTGCTGCCGAGCCTCGAATACCACGAAGCGCGCGAAAAGGCCGCGAACGTCAGCCGTGCGCTGCGCGAAGCGAAGAAGCCGCTGATGCAGGCCGACGGCCTGCTCTCCGAAAAGCGCAACGCGCTGGCGGCGCAGCAGCGCGCGCTGACGGAAGCGCAGCAGCAGGAAGTGAAGCTCGAACAGGAAGCGAACGAGCTGGCGAGCCGCCTGACCCAGGTGAACGCCAAACTGAAGCCGCTGGAAAGCTTGCTCGAACAAAAGGAACGCCTGAATAAACTGGCGGCGGACGCCGGCGCGGACATCGCGGAAGTGGCCGCCCAGCTGGAAGCCAAAGAGGCGGAACTCGCGAAGAAGAAGGCCGAGCGCGAGGCGCTGGCGACGCGGATCGCGGGCGAGCTGGCGACGATCTCCGCGCTGGAGGGCAAGACCACGATGCCCGAGCCGGAAGCCCAGCGCCAGATGCGCCGCGCGCTGCGCGATGCCGGCATCCCGCACGCCATGCTGTCGGACATCGTCGAAGTGACGGACCCGAAGTGGCAGGGCGCCGTCGAGGGTGTGCTGGGCGGTTATGCGTCCGTCGTGCTGCTGGAGCGCGCGAAGGATGCGCCGGCCGCCTATAAACTCGCGGAGAAGGAGCGCTACCGCCACTTCATCGTGCCCGACTGCGTCGACGCGCCGGTCGTCAAGGACGATACCTTGCTGTCCGTCGTGCGCTTCAGCTCGAAGGCGCCGTCGTGGCTGATCGACCAGCTGGAACGCATCGTGCGCGTGAATTCCGTCGACGACGGTTTCAAGGGCGATGGCGACGAATGGATCACGCCGGACGCGTACCACCGCGAACGCCGCGGCGGCCGCTCGCTGTTCGTGGAACCGTCGCGCTACCGCTTCGGCGCGGCCGGCAAGACGCAGCGCCTGGAAGCCATCCAGAAAGCGCTGCCGTCGCTGGAAGCGCAGGAAGACACGCTGACGCTCGCGATCAGCAAGCTGGCGGCGGAAGTGTCGGCGCTGCGCGTGCGCATCGCCGGCGTGGACGCGGCGAAGGAACTGTCCGCGCGCCAGGCCGAATTCGAGGAAGCCACGCGCGCGCTGGAGCCGTTGAAGGCCGAGCGCCTGCAGGTCGGCGCGCGCCTGGGCGAGCTGCAGGTGCTCATCAAGAACGCGACCGTCACGCGCACGCGTGCCGACACGGTCTGGCAGAACGCGCGCATGGCGCTGTCGGAAGCGGAAGCGGGCATGCGCCTGAACAACCGCCGCGTGATCGAGCAGCGCGGCGAGCATGCGCGCGAACTCCTGAACCTGCGGCGCGGCTGGCGCCACGTGCCGCAGACCTGGCGCAGCGCGCAGCAGCGCGCCGCGCTGGTCGCGACGCACCAGAACGCGCACCAGGTCAAGCTGCGCATGAATTCCCTCGACGCGTCGCTGGCGCGTCCCGACTGGGAACAGGATCCGACCGTCATCGACCAGTACGGACGCCTGAACGACCAGCTGTCCGGCCGCCAGGTCGAGACTGAGGAACGCCGCTACCAGAACAACCGCGCGATCGAGGCGACGGACAACGCGCGCGGCGCGTACATCGAGCGCCTGCGCTACACGATCAAGACCTATTCGAAGAACATCCGCGAACTGGGCGAGCTGGCGAACATCGACGTGTCGGTCGACCCGGTCCGGCTGGAGAACGACGACGTGCAGCTGGCCCAGGCCGGCCTGCACGTGCGTTTCAAATTCGACGGCAAGGGCCAGATCGGCATGAACGACGGCGAGGCGTCGGGCGGCCAGCAGGTCATGAAATCGCTCGTCCTGCTCATCGGCCTGCTGAAGTCGGAAGAGGGTTCCGGCGGCTTCGTGTTCATCGACGAACCGTTCGCCCACCTGGACATCCGCAACATCCAGCTGGTCGGCGAATTCCTCAAGAACACCGACGCGCAATACCTCATGACGACGCCGCTGACGCACAATACGGACGTCTACGATCCGTCCGACCTCACGCTCATCACGAGCAAGAAGAAGAAGGACGTGCAGTGGGCGCAGCCGATCTTCGTGCTGCAGAGAAGGCAGCAGGGCGATCCGGAGGCGAAGGCGGCTTGACCGCCACGGCGCGGCAAACGAAAACGGCCGGCGTTCCTGTGAACGCTGGCCGTTTTTTCATGCGCTTCCGATTCAGGCCGTCGCCAGCGTCATGTGACCGTCCGAGTCATTGACGAAGGCGTGCGCCACGTCGACCGTGCCCACGATCTTGACGACGTAATCGGCGCCGTCGATGGCGCCGTCGGCGTTCGCGTCGACCACGAGGAAGTTCACGTCCCGCGAGCCCGTGCCGGTGCCGAAGTCGATGTACGCCGCTTCCACGGTGCCCGCATGGAGGTTATGGCCGAGCGCGGTGTTGATGAGGGCCAGCAGCTGGTTTCCCGTTTCCGATCCCGTGAGAGCCGCCGCGCTCGTCAGCGTGTAGAAGCCGCCGACCTTGGTGGTGCCGAAGTCGAATACCTGATTGTGCGTGGTGCTGCCCGTCGTGTTCACGGTGACGGTGTCGAAGCCGTGCGCCGCGCTGTCGTCCGCCGCGACCGTCGATTCCTGCACGGCGCGGTAGACGAACGTGCTGCCGCCGGCCGTCGCGGTGATCGTGTCGGCGCCGGCGCCGCCATAGATCGTGCTGGTCGTGTGGAAGTCGGCGTTGTCCGCGGTGCCGAGCGCGGTGATGTGGTCGTCGCCGTCATAGCCCCAGACATTCTGTCCACTGAGCATGTCCGCGCCGGCCGTGCCAAGGGCGTACGTGATGCCGTTGTCGGTGTGGACGTCCGCGCCCGGGCCGACGCCGAGGGTGCCCTGCGCGGCCGTGGTCTGCACGCCGAACGTGGCGGTGCCCACCGGCGCGTCGCCGACCTGCACCGACGCATTGCTGCCGTCGGTCAGGTAGACGTGGCCGGCCTGCGTGCTGGTCACGGCGATGCCGCTGTCGAGCGCCTGCGCAGTGTAGGCGACGAACGGACCGTCGATCGTCACCGGCGTCGTGTAGGTGGACAGGCCGCCCAGCGACGTGACGCTCAGCGTGACCATCGGGTCGGACGCGCTCAGGTCGAAATCGTGCAGCGTGATCGTCTTCGCGGTCGCGTCGACCGTGGCGCCCGTCGCCGTGACGAAGGCGCCGGCGCCGATCTGGACGTTGACGCTGGCGCCGGCGTCGATCGTGCCGGTGTAGGCGAAGACCAGGTCGGCCCTGGCCAGCGCCGTCTGCGTGCTGCCCTCGGCGCCGCCGGCGATGTGGTCGAAGGCCAGGCCGTCCGCCGGGGCGGACCCTTCCAGCGTGTACGGCATCGACGTGACGGCGCTGAAGTTGCCGGCCGCGTCGACCACGCGTACCTGCAGCGTGTGCTGGCCGTTGGTCAGCCACGCGTTCGCATGACCCTCCGCGTCGGGCGCGGCGCCGGTGATCCAGTGCGTGCCGTCGTCCGTGTATTGCCACGTCGCGCCGGTCTCGATGCCGCTGACCTGGATCTGGCCGTTGGAGGTGACGTTGTCGGTCGCGCTCGCGCCGGTGTCGCCCACGAAGGCGACCTTGGGCGCGGCGGGCGCGGTCTTGTCCATGTCGACTTCGAGCGCGTTCGTCGTGCCGGTGTTGCCGGCGAGGTCGGTGACGACGTAGCGGATGAAGTGGGTGCCGTCGGCCAGCGGATCGCTGTCCTTCGCGTCGGTCCAGCTACCGTCCGCGCCCGTGGCCGACACCTGGAAGCCGACGGTGGCGGCGCTCTTCGCGCCGTACAGGTTGACCCCGAAATTGTCGGTGTTGGTCAGGAGGCTGGTCGCGGCGAGGTCGTTGTCGTCGGTGCCCTGGAACGCGAGCCGGGCACTGACCGCGGTCTGGACCGTGTAGTCGAGCGCACCGAGGCCGAACGTCTCGGTGCCGTCGGCCTGGCTGAACTCGCGGACCAGCAGGCTGTGCGCGCCCGCGCCGAGGTCCAGCAGGGCCACGCCGTCGGTGTTCGCGGCCGGGCCCGCGGTCCAGGTCGTGCCGCCATCGGTACTGTACGACCACGCGGCCGCCGCACCGAGGCCGCCGACCTTGACCTGGTCGTTGCTGGTGAAGTGGTCGGTCGCGCTCACGCCGGTGTCCTGGACGAGCTGCACGGCCGGCGCGCTTGGCAGCGCATGGTCCATGACGATCTTCAGCGCGTTCGACGGCGCCGTATTGCCCGCCGCGTCCGTGACGACGTAGCGGATGAAATGGGTGCCGTCGGCCAGCGGATCGCTGTCCTTCGCGTCGGTCCAGCTACCGTCCGCGCCCGTGGCCGACACCTGGAAGCCGACGGCCGCGGCGCCCTTTGCGCCGTGCAGGCTGACCCAGTAGTTGTCCGTGTTCGTGACGAGGCTGGTCACCGTCAGGTCGTTGCCGTCGGCGCCCTGGAGGGCGAGCGTCGGCACGAACGACGTCTCCAGCGTGTAGTGGAGCGTGGTGGCGGCACCGACGTTGCCGGCCGCGTCGGTGCTGCGCACCTGCAGCGTCTGGTCGCCGGTCGCCGTGGTGTCCAGCAGCGCGACGCCGGTGTTGCCGGCGGCCGGTCCCGGGTGCCAGGTCTTGCCGTCGGCGCTGTATTGCCAGGTCGAGCCGGCTTCCAGGCCGCTGACCTTGACCTGGCCGTTGTTGGTGAGGTGGTCGGTGGCGCTGCTGCCGGTATCCGCGACCAGTTCCACCTTCGGCGCGGCGGGCGGTGTGGTGTCGGCGGGCGCGGGCGGCGTGACGATGTCGCCCACGGCGGTGAGGCCGCCCTGGTCCGCCGCCTGGGTCACGTCGTGGAGGCTCGTGCCGGCCGGGAGCGAATCGACGATGCCGGCCATGCCGCCGCCCTGTTTCAGCGTCGTGAGGGCCGTGGTATCGGTGGCGGCGGCCTTGCCGACGCTCGCCAGCGCCTCGACCATCGCGACCGGATCGGCCTTGCCGCTGGACGAGGCGAGCAGCGTCGTCAGGCTGCCGCTGCCGGCGAGGGCGGCGATGACTTCCGGATTGTCGTGCGCGGTCTGGACGAGCGATTTGGTGGCCGTGACCAGCGCCGTGATGTCGGCCGCGCTCGTCGTGGGCGTGACCGCGGCGATCAGCACGCGCGCCGCGTCGATCGCGGCGCTGCCGTCATAGGGCACGCCCGAGGCCGCGACTGCGGCGGTGAACTGGGCGGCGGCTTCCTGGCGCAGGGTCGACAGTTGCGCGTCGGTGTCCTGGGCGCCGTTCATGATCTGGATGGCAGCGTCGGCGAGGCTGATGGTGCCGGCGTCGATGGCCTTCGTCCAGTAGTCGAGGCCGGCCTGGTCGGGCGCGCGGTTGAACAACTGCTGGTAGACGTCGGCGATGCGGTCGGCCGGGGTGGCGTCGGCGAAGCGGGCCGTCGCTTCGGTCGACGTCGAGAACGCGTCGATGATGGCGCTGAAGTCGCCATTGTTTTGCGCGAGCGCCTGCGACCAGTAGGCCAGGCCCGCAGGATCGGCAGGACGGCCGTAATACGCGAGGTAGAAAGAATTGACGGCGGCGTCGTAGTTGGTTGCCATGTAAGAGTCCTTGTTTGGGCGGCGGTACTGTTTTTTCATTTCCGCATAGAACTAAAACTATAGCATTGGGGAATTGGAAATTAATTTATGGAAATTAAATATTGGTAATCTGTGGTTTTTCACGCGCACGTGTCGCTGCCCGGCTGCGCCAGGACGGGCGACCGGTCTGCGACCGCATGGGCGCGCGCCCCGGCGTGGACGAGGTGCGCGCGTAGCGCCAGGCAGGCCGATTCGCCGATGACGCGCCAGTGCTCGCGCCGCAATGCCGCGCGCTTGCGGTGCTTGGACGCCATGTCGGCCAGCGGCCGGGCGTGGAACGGCAGGGCGATGTGCCAGGCGCGGCCCGGCATCTCGGTGCCGCCGAGGATGCGCCAGAAGCCGTCGTAGGCATTGGAGAAGTGTGTTGCGGCGCCGGGCGCGTAGGCGCAGTGCCGGGCCGACTTGACGGCCACCAC
This sequence comes from Massilia luteola, assembly GCF_034420155.1. NCBI lineage: Bacteria > Pseudomonadati > Pseudomonadota > Betaproteobacteria > Burkholderiales > Oxalobacteraceae > Massilia > Massilia luteola. The sequence continues at coordinate 5,722 of NZ_JAXOFN010000005.1, read as the reverse complement.
CTGGTCCATGCCCAGCGCCTGTGCGATGCCCTGCAAGGCGGCGAAGCAGAAGAAGCCGGGCGTCGTGACCAGCGGCGAGTTGTGCGGGAAGGCGCGCCGGAAGGCGTCGACCGCGTCTGCCGCGCCGGCGCGCGGGCCCTGGTTGCGGGCGATGAAGGGCAGCATCCCGGGGCCGCCCAGCCCGGCGGTGCCGGCGAAGCGCTCGTCGACCCAGCTGAACGACAGCCGGTGCACGCACTTGCCGTCGGCCAGCAGGGAGAGCGTCAGGTCGCCTTCCGCGTTCAGGCGTTGCGCCATCCCGAGCCGGACCGCGACCTGGCCGCCGTCCGTGTCGTGCTGCCACAGTACGAGGCCGCCGTCGCGGTAGACGGCGCGTTTATAGGCGGCGTCGAAGGTCGCGTCCTCGAAGCGGTAATGGGTGAGGACGCAGCGCACGCGCTGGCGCAGCGACAGCCCCTTGGCAAGATAGTTCCGGTGGCTCAGGTGGTGAAACACGTCGTCGTGGACCTGGGTCACGTAGTTGCGATAGATGTCCATCGCCAGCAATTCCGTGTGCGCGCGGCGGAACAGCAGGACGCGCAGGCTGCGGGCGATGCATGCGGCCCAGGAGGCGAAGGGGTAGTGGCGCCGGGCGATCCAGTGGCGGGTCAGGTGCGTGAAAACCATGTGTGCTCCAGGTGGGTGACTGGAGCCATGGAATAAATGTCGACACGTCGCGTGGCCCCGGCGGCCATTCTCCGCAGGGTTATGCATCACGTATTGGAGTGCGACAAACGCCGGCGGCGCGGCGCGGAGCGGCGCGTGCCGGGGCCTGGCCGATCAGATGTGGATCAAGATTTCCGGAGGCCGGTCGCACGCGGCGCGCGTCCGGCGGTCGAACTACAGCTTGCCGATTTCCTTGCGCTTGCGCTGGCGCCAGCGCATCAGGCCGGCCGAGAACGTGGCGAAATAGGCGGCTGTCATGCCCAGGCACGACATGGTGATGGGGCTGTCCGTGAAGCGCGGGTTGGCGTGGTTGCTGCCCTGGTTCATGTAGATCTCGATGCCGAGGTAGATCACGCGCGCCACCAGCAGCATGGCGACGAGGATGCCCATGCGCGACGGTGGCGTGAAGAAATAGCCTTCGGGCGTGTCTTCGAAGCGGGTACGCGAGAGGCCGTAGGTGCCGAGGGCGATGCCGGCGAGGCTGCCGGCGGCCAGCGCGGCCAGCTGGAACGGGCGGTCGCCGAGCTGCGTGCCGGGAACGAGGACCAGCGCGGCGAACACGAGCAGGCCCGTGTAGTGGCGCGACACGATCGAGCGCTGGCGCGTCATCTGGTTCTTGATGCGTGAATAGATGCGCCAGACGAGCAGGGGGACGAGGGCGATGAGGGCGAGGGTGGTGAGGCTCATGCGGTGCAGGTTACGGGTTCGTTACGGCCGGCGCGGTGCGCTTGCGCCAGGAGAGCAGGCCGAACGCAAAGCTCGTGTAATAGCCGGCCAGCACGCCGAAGATCACGAGGGTCAGCGGGCTCGACACGAACTCGTGGTGCGCGAACGAGCCCAGCATGTAGTACTCGTATGCGCGCCAGGCCATGCGGCCCATGAACAGCAGGGCCACCGCGAGACCGATCGGTGCGTGCGGGGTGAAGAAAAAGTCGGCGCCGACCTGTTCGAAGCGCGTCTTGCCGATCGCGATCCGGCCCAGCACGGCGCCGACCGGCAGCCCGGCCGCCAGACCCGCGAGGGCGAACGGATTCGTCTTGATGCTGACGACGGCCAGGATCACGATCAGCAGCGGGAAGAACACCAGGGTCGTGCGGTGACGCCACGTCTTCGAACGCTGGCGGGTCGTCAGGCGCCGGATGCGGCTATACATGCGCCACAGCACGAGTGGCGCGAGAACGGCGGCAACGACGGGAGTCGGCAACATGAGGTTCCTTGGGGTACGTTCTGTCGAATCCGCCATTGTAATCCAGGCGCGCGTCGGCAAACGGCTGCCCATGGTAATGTTTTGGCATCGTCAGCAGGAGCCTCCCATGATTCCAGACCCGATCGCGACGCGACGGTCGATCCGGCACGAAGCCCACCGTGCTCCCGATCCCGCACCCATCGAAGAACCGCCGCCCGACCCGTTCGAGAACACCGATCCCCACCAGCCGCCGATCCGCACGCCGCAGAACGACGAGCCGCCGATCGATCCGAATCCGAGCGTCCTGCACTGACGCTAGGCCAGCAAGGCCGCGTGCTCCTGCAGCAGGGCGGCCAGCAGCTCCGCCATCAGCGTGACGCGCGGCGAGCGGCGCACGTCCGGGTGTACGGCCAGCCACAGCGGGCGGCTCAGCACCTGGCCATAGTCGGGATGCAAGGCCAGCATTGGGTCGCCACGGCCGAGGAAGTGGGGCAGCACGGCGACGCCGAGCCCGGCGCGGCACGCGGCCAGCATGGCGGCCGCGTCGTTGGTCCAGAAGGCATACGGGCGTCCGGCCACGAATTTCGCCAGCCATTTCTGCTGCGGCGTTTCCTTCATCGCCTCCCCATGGCCGATGAATTCCCATTCCTCCGCGGGCCGCTCGAACCAGCCGGACGCCGCATACAGTCCGTAGCCGGTCTGGGCCAGCGGCCGGGCCGCGAGGCCGGCCTGGCTGGGCCGCGCCATGCGCAGCGCCAGGTCGGCCTCGCGCCGGTACAGGTCGGCTTCGCGGACTTCCCCGATGATTTCCAGTGCGATTGCCGGCCAGCGCGCCCGCAGCGCGCCCAGGCGCGGCACGAGGAATACGCTGGAAAAGACCGGCGGTGCCGACAGCCGGACGACGCCCCGCAAGGTGGACGCGCCCGCGCCGGCGCGCGCGAAGGCGAGCGCCTCGTCTTCGACCCGGCGCGCCTGGGCCAGCAATTCCTCGCCTTCCGCGGTCAGCACCCAGTGTTTCGGCAGGCGGTCGAACAGGCGCACGCCCAGGCGCGTCTCGAGCATGCCGATGCGGCGCGCGACGGTCGAGTGCTCGACCCGCAGCACGCGCGCCGTCGCGCTCAGCTTGCCCTGGCGCGCCAGTTCGACGAAATAGCGGATGTCGTCCCAGTCGAGGGTGCTGTCCCCGGACGGCTCGGGTCGACCTATGGATTTTTGCACGGTCATTGACGATTTTTTGGGATTTCGGACGATTTTTAATCAATCTACCATGAAGCCTCACACATCAGGAGGTCATATGGATGAATTGATCGAACACGTGCGCATCCACCGCCAGGGCGGCGCCGAAGAACTGGAAGTCGAGCGGCTCGCGCTCGCGCCGCCGGCGGCGGGCGAGGTGCGCGTGCGCCAGGTGGCGGCCGGCGTGAATTTCCTCGACGTCTATTACCGCAACGGCTTGTATCCGCTGGCGCAACTGCCGGCCACGCTCGGCGTGGAAGGAGCGGGCGTCGTCGAGGCGCTCGGTGCCGGCGTCACCGGATTCGTGCCGGGCCAGCGCGTCGCGTACACGGGGCTGATGGGCGCCTACGCGGCGGCGCGCAACGTGCCGGCCGAGCGTCTGGTGGCCGTGCCGGACGACGTCGACCTGGACGCCGTCGCCGGCGGCCTGTTGCGTGGCGTCACGGCGCACATGCTGTTCGCGCACGTGCGCCAGCTCCGCCCCGGCGACACGGTCCTCGTGCATGCGGCCGCCGGCGGTCTCGGGCTCGTGCTGACACAGTGGGCGAGCGCGCTCGGCGCGCGCGTCATCGGCACCGTCGGCAGCCGCGACAAGGCGGCGCTCGCGCTGGCGCATGGCGCCGAACGTGTCGTGCTGTACCGTGAAGAAGATTTCGTGGCGGCCGCGCGCGATTTCGGCGGCGGCCGCGGCGTCGATTACGCCATCGACGGCATCGGCGGCACGAACCTGCTGCGCACCTTCGACGCCGTGCGCCCCTACGGCATGGCGGTCAACGTCGGTCAGGCCGGCGGCAAGGTCGAGCCACTCGACCTGATGCAGATCGCGGCCCCGCGCGCGCTCGCCTTCGCGCGCCCGAGCGTGATGCGTTTCATGACGGAACCCGAGCTGTACCGCGAGGGTGTGCAGGCCACGCTGGCGCGGCTCGCGGCAGGACTGCGGGTGCCGGTCGGGCTCGACCTGCCGTTCGCGCGCGCGGCCGAGGCGCATGCCGCGCTGGAGGCCGGGCGGACGAGCGGCGCCGTGCTGCTGCGGCCGGACACGGGCGATCAAAAAATCGCTTGACCAATCCATAACCGGGTGGTTATGATTAAACCCATAGCCAATCGGTTATAAATAGCCATGACAGACGCTCACGATATTATTTTCCGGACACTCGGCGACCCGACGCGGCGCGCCCTTTTCGAATCGCTGTGCCGCGACGGCGAGCAGACGGTCGGGGCCCTCACGGCCCGGGCCGGCATCTCGCAGCCGGCCGTGTCCAAGCATCTGGGCTTGCTGAAGCAGGCCGGGCTCGTGCGCGACCGGCATGAAGGACGCCAGACGCACTACACCGCACAGCTCGGTGCACTCGCGCCATTGACCGACTGGACGAACCAAATGGCCCGGTTCTGGGAGAGCCGGTTCGATGACCTGGAAGACCTGTTGAAAAGGATGGACCAATGAACGATACCTCGCTCCAAACGCGCACCGTCACCGTCGAACGTGAATTTGCTCATCCGCCGGAAAAGATCTGGCGCGCACTGACCCAGCCGCACCTCATCGAGGCCTGGCTGATGAAGAACGATTTCGTGCCCGCCCTGAACCACCGTTTCAGCCTGCGCGGCGACTGGGGTTCCGTCGATTGCCAGGTCCTGGAGATCGAGCCGAACCGTTCGCTGTCCTACACCTGGGCCGCGATGGGCCTCGACAGCGTCGTCACCTGGACCCTGACCCCGGCGGGCGCGGGCACGCACCTGAAGGTGGAACAGACGGGCTTCCAGCCCGGCCAGGACGCGGCTTACAATGGTGCAAAATACGGCTGGAACAAATTCACCACCACCCTCGACGAGGTTCTGGCGAAGCTCGACGACTAGGCTCAAGGAGGCCACATGAAACAGGAGATTTCGTCCGCGGACATGCCGGCGTCCGCGCGGATCGACCGCCGGATCGCCGACCTGGGCGACTGGCGCGGCGAGACGCTGGCCCGGGTCCGCGCGCTCATCAAGGAAGCGGTGCCCGGCGTCGAGGAAGAGTGGAAGTGGATGGGCACGCCCGTCTGGTCCAGCCAGGGCATCATCTGCACGGGCGAATCGTACAAGTCGCACGTGAAGCTGACCTTCCTCAAGGGCGCATCGCTGGACGATCCCTCCGGCCTGTTCAATTCCAGCCTGGACGGCAACGCGCGGCGCGCCATCGACATCCATGAAGGCGAAGCGCTCGATGCCGCCGCATTCCGGGCGCTCATCCGCGCCGCGGCGGCCCTCAACGCGGCCGCCAAGGCGAAGCCGAAGCGCGCGAAAGCCGCGTAGTCGACAATTCGGGGTCAGAGCCTAATGCCGTTAAGTTAAGGTTCTTCGAAGGCGGCGCTCGGGATAACGCTGGGGCTTGGCTTTAGTGACCCGGTCGAACTTTCGGCCGGGTCGGTAGACATTCAGTTCGAGTAGCATCCTTTCACGCATACGTTTCAAGACGCCAGGTATGTTTCCTTGGGCCTGCAAGGCCGCGACATGCTGCATCTCGAATTGAAATGCTGACAAGGCGAACACAAAGCTGATATCACTAGGGGCGCACTTGGCTTGTTCAGCGGTGCGCGCCATTTCCAGGCGTACCAGGTT